>NZ_JBNHFD010000003.1:0-119237 GCF_059089865.1 Arthrobacter sp. Y3221157 | reverse complement strand
GCTGCTGCCGCCGCCGCTGCCCTGCATGGGGCCGCGGAGCGGCTCGGGGCATCTCCAGCCGCCAGCTGATCGGCTTGTAACTAGCCCTCGGGCCGGTAGCCCAACCGGGTCTCGAGCCACTGTCCCTGCGGCACCAATGCCGCGGCGCAGCTGTCCCGCTTCGGTTCCAGCCGGTCCTTGATGCCCACAATCTGCAGTGCCGCCACTACGTCGCCCTTGAAATCGCGGACCGGGACGGCCAGCGAGTAGAGCCCCGGTTCAGCCTCCTCGTCAACGATCGAGTAGCCGCGTTCCCGCGCTGCCTCCCGCCGGGCGAGGAAGTCTTCAATGCCGGTGGGAGTGTTGGGACCGTGGCGGACAAAGTCGACGCCGGCAAACACCGTCCGCACTTCGGCCTCCGACGCTTCCCACAGGACGGCCTGCCCGGCGTCGCTGCAGTAGGCGGGGTACGGGCGGCCCAGCCAGGATCCCACCAGGTTGCTGCTGGCGGGGACGCTCTCACCAATGGTGACGGTGCTGTCACCGTGCAGCACCCCGAGGAAGCAAGCCTCATCAGTGGCTGAAGCGAGGCTGTCCAGGGCTGTGCCGCCGTCGGTCTGCAGCCGGCGTTCGGTCAGGATCTGGGCGTCGGTGAGGAGCGACCAGTCAAGGGCGTAGCTGCGGGACGTGCGCGAGAGGAAGCCCTCGTGCTCGGCGCTGCGCAGGTTGCGGGAAACCTGGCTGCGGTCCCTCCCCAGGTCCGCCGCGATGTCGGCAACCGTGCCGCCCGGAAGCCCTGCGGCATGCCGTGCCCCCACGGCCAGGACCGCCTGGATTCCACGGCCCATGCTGGAGGTTTTCGACATGGAATTGAGTCTAGTGGAGCGGCCTTCCAGGCCACCGGTTCAGCAGATGGCAAACACCCGCGCCGGGAACCCGCTGCCGTCCAAAGGCTTGGCCCAGGTTGCGACGACGGCGGCTCCGGCCTCGGGCAGCCCGTCCAGGTTGGCCAGCAGTTCGATCTGCCAGCGGTCCTGCTCCAGCACATAGGTTTCCAGGCTGAAGTCCTGCCGGGAGGTGGCGAGGCCAGGGTCCGTGTCGGTCTGCTCGTGGCCGACAGCAGCAACCGACCGCTCGTTGACCAGGAAGGCCAGCACTTCCAGTGACCAGCCCGGTGTGTGGCTCAGCCCGTCAGCGTCCCGGTTGGCCATGGCCTCGGCGTCCGGCCACCGGTGGCTCCAGCCGGTACGGAGGGCCACGAGGCTGCCCGCCGGGATGGTGCCGTTGCGGCTCTCCCAGCCATGTACGTCCTGCAGGGTGGGGGTGGCATCCGGGTTGCCGACCACGCGGTGGGAGATGTCCAGGACCACCAACGGCAGGATCATCTCCTGGACCGGGATTCGGTCAAGGGTCCGGCCGCCCCGAATGAAGTGCGACGGCGGGTCCACATGCGTGCCCCACTGGCCCACAATTGAATAGCGGTGGGCGGTGAAGCCGTCCCCCTTTTCAAGGTCGAAGAGGGCTTCGCGCTCCTCATCCGGGAAAGCGGCGAAATGCGGCTGGCCGGGGTGGAAGGCGTGGGTCAGGTCAACGAACCGGCGGCCCGCGAGCACCTGCAGCAGTCCTTCCCACAGGGAGGTGGTGAGGGTTTCCGTCATGATGCTGCCGCTCCTTGGGTGACCGGTGCCAGTGCCGTGCTGGTTACGCTGAGGGGTCCTTCGAGTTCGATCACCGGAACTTCCCACGGGTGGATGTCCACGATCTGCCGCATGAACCGCTCAACGGCGGCGTCTTCCAGCGAGGCATCGAAGTAGGTGGTGAAAACGAAGGTGGGGGACAGGGTCTGTTCGCCGACGCGCCCCAGCGTGGGGTTGGCTCCCTCTGCTGTGGTGAACCCTTCGAAGCCAAGCCCGGATTCGAACACGTGCTTGTAGGTGCCAAAGTCGCCCAGTTCCTGGAACTGCGCCAAGGCCCCGAGCAGGGCTGCGATGCCCGGATCGTCCCGGAAGGCATCCGCTTTCCCCAGGGCCAGCTGCGCAAACGTGGCGCCGCTGATGGGCCAGTGGACGCGCAGCTTGCGCACCGCGTGTAGTTGAACGTCCAAGAACCTGTCCTCTTTCCTTCCGCCGGGCTGGCGGCTGCCTGCCATCGTGGCAGAAAGAAACATTCATTACAAGCATAAGAAAATGCGTATGGTGACTGTCATGCCTTTAAACGCGTTGTCCTCCCTCCTCGAATCGGGGGAGTACCTTCCGTCCGACGGCGCCCTGGCAACAGAGCTTGAGGCCCGGGGCTGCAATCTGGACGACCCGTTGTGGTCTGCCAAGGTCCTGCTCGAACAACCCCACCTGATCAGGGACGTCCACCGGGACTACTTTGCGGCGGGAGCGAGGATCGCCACCACAGCCAGTTACCAGGCCACGCCCCAGGGGTTTGCCCCGCGGGGGATCAGTGAGCAGGAGGCGCTGGAGCTGGTGGCATTGTCGGTCAGGCTTGCCGACGAGGCCCGCCGCGAACACCTTGCCGCCCACCCGGAAGCCAAGCCGTTGCTGGTTGCCGGCTCTGTGGGACCCTACGGCGCCTACCTTGCGGACGGTTCCGAGTACCGCGGGGACTACTCCCTGGCTCCCGCAGAATTCCGCGACTTCCACTATCCCCGGATCGCAGCCCTCGTCAGCGCCGGCGCCGATGTTCTCGCCTTCGAAACACTCCCGTCCTTCGCCGAGGCGGAGGTGCTGCTGGCACTCAGCAAGGAGTTCGACGTCGACTCCTGGTTCTCCTTCTCGCTCCGGGACGGCGGACACATCAGTGACGGCACTCCGCTGACGCTGGTGGCGGCACTGCTGGACGGCGAGGCGTCCGTGGCAGCTGTCGGCGTGAACTGCGTGCCACTGGAGCTGGTCTCCCCGGCGCTCGCCGCTTTGGGGGCGGCCACCAGCAAGCCGCTGGTGACCTACCCGAACTCGGGTGAGACCTACGATCCCGGTACCAAGACCTGGAGCCCTGCCGCACCGTCCGAAGGCACACTGCTTGGGCATCCGGCCAGCCTTGCCGAGGGCAGGGCAACCTGGCAGGACCTCGGGGCTCGCATCATCGGCGGGTGCTGCCGGACAACCCCGGGTGACATCGCCGCCGTCGGACGCCTGCTTTCCCCCAGGTACTGAACCGCACGTGTAACGGCCTCCTGTTTGCCGCCACGGGCGAGGGGTACGGAATGTCCTGTCACCGTTCCAGAATCAACAGGAGGAGCCATGCCCCAATCACGCGGTCAAGTGTTACTTGCGGCGGCTGCACGAGGTGCTGTTTGCGGCCTTGCCGGCGTCGCTGTGATGACGGCGGGGGAGAAGCTTGAACAAATCCTGACCAAGCGTCCCAACTCCTACGTTCCCGCCCGGACACTGCTGACTCTGCTGGGGCAGCGGGCCGATGACGCGCAACAGCCCCTTGTTTGGAACCACATCATGCATTGGGGGACCGGCGCTGCTTTGGGGTCGCTGCGGGGGATCTGGGCCGTCACCGGCATCCGGGGTCCGCTGGCCCATGTCAAGCACACTGTTGTCCGGCTCGCGTTCGACCAGACGCTGGAAAACTCCACCGGAGCCGGCGCCCCGCCCACCAGTTGGCCTGCCAGGGAACAGCTGGTGGACGTGACGCATAAGGCCCTCTACTCGCTGGCCACCGGACTACTGGCCGACCGCTGGATCCGCCCGGTCCTGGAATCCCGGCGAGGGACCGTCAGCCACTAGCCGGCGATGGCCTGCCCCGGCTTCAGCCCTCCAGCCGGCTGTAGGTGCTGAGGACGTTGCCCTTGCTGGTCCGCTTTTCGTCCTGCAGCACCAGCCGGGTTGTGGGATCGCCGTCCTCGAAGAGCCGGCGGCCGCTCCCGGCGATCACCGGGTGCGTCATCAGGGTCAGGGAGTCCAGCAGCCCGGCGAACAGCAGCTGCCGGGTCACGGAGATGCTGCCGCAGACGGCGATCTCGCCGCCGTCGCGCTCCTTCAGCTTTGCCACAAACTCTTCCAGCGGGGCATCCATCAGGTGGGAGTTCTGCCATGCGAGCGGTTCGGTGAGGGTCCGTGAGGCCACGTGCTTCTCCACCGGATTGATGAAGGCGGCAAAGTCCTCGTCCACCGACGCGTTCGGCCAGTAGCTGGCCCACTCCTGGTAGCTCACCCGGCCCAGCACCACCGTGTCCACGTTATCCATCATCCTGGTCAGGCCTTCACCGAGCTCGTCATCGAAGCTGTCGAACTGGAACTTGTAGGGATCGGACACCACGCCATCCACGGAATGGAACAGGCCGGCAGTTACTTTGCGCATAAGGAAGCCTCTCGGAAATCGGGCGGACAAATTCACCGTAACGGGGGCTCGGCTCAGCGGGGAAGATCCGGCCAAAAACGGACGACGGCGGGGCCGCCAGTTATGTTCGTCACTCGCCACGGTGTCTTGCCGCGTTTCGCCTCAAACCAGCCCCATACTTATGTTGATGCGGCCACTTTCCGCAGCCCCCGGCCAGGCAGGAGGAAGTGCATGGAAACCCTGAAAAAAGTCGTGACCAACCAGTATTTTCCCGCCGCTGCCGTATTGACGGCAGTGATTCTTTTCTGGGCCGTGGGACTGCTGGGCGGGCTGTCCCTGCTGCATAACAACCAGCCGCCGCTGACCACGCTCACCTGGATGCTGTTCGTCTACGGCGCCGCGGTGCTCACGCCCCTCGCGGGCATGCTGGCCGCCGCCGACCTGTTCCGCCGCTGGCGCCGCAACCGCGCCGCGGCAGCCGCCGTTGAGCTAGCCGACGGCGATACCTACCTCGGCGCGTCAGTCCAGGCTCCTGCCGCGGAGGAAGTGGTTCCTGACACCGCGGGTGACCCGGCCTACCAGGCACCGTCCCGCCCCGAAGCAACGCCGCAGCCGCAGGCCGCCGCGACACCGGAAGCCAAGAAGCCGGTCCCCAAGAAGGCCGGCACCAAAAAAGCCGCCTGAGAACCCGGTCTACCCGGCCAGTTCCACCCGGTCCCGGCCGGCCGTCTTGGCCGCGTAGAGTGCCGCGTCCGCGGCACCAAGCAGTGTCTCGGCGTCCCGGCCCTCGGTGGGGGAAAACGTCGAGATTCCGGCGCTGAGCCGCAACTGGCCTGACGGGTCGCCGCGGTGGGGGATGGCAAGATCCCGCACGGCGTCCAGCGCCCGCTCCATGCAGGCCTTCGCGCGCAGCAGGCTTTGGTGCGGGAAGACCAGCAGGAACTCCTCGCCGCCGAACCGGTACACGCCGTCGGACTTCCGGGCCTGCCCCGCGAGGGCCGCGGCTACGGCGCGCAACGCAAGGTCGCCGGCCTGGTGCCCGTAAACGTCGTTGTAGGCCTTGAAATTGTCCACGTCGCACATGGCCAGGCTGTACTGCTCCCCGTAGCGGACGCTGCGGGCATGCAACTGCTCCAGGTCCTCAGCCAGCTTCAGCCGGTTGTGCAGCCCGGTCAACGGATCGGTGCGCGCCTGCTGCGACAGCACCTTCCGGTAGTGGGCCAGGTCCGCATGCAGGGTGGTGATCCGCAGTGCCACCAGCAGCCTGGCCCGCAGCACGAAGGGATCCAGCGGCTTGGTGACGTAGTCGTCAGCCCCGGCCTCGAGCCCGGCCAGCACGTGATCACGGGAGTCCTGCGAAGTCAGCATCACAATGTACGTGTACAGGTCTGCTCCCCGGGACCGGATGGCGCGGCAGAGGGCCAGCCCGTCCATCCCGGGCATCATCCAGTCCGTGACCACCACATCGGGCTGGTGCTCAAGGTACAGTCCCCACGCCTCGTCACCGTCCGCGGCGGCCAGGCAATCGTGCCCGGCGCGCTCGACGGCGGCCCGGGCCACCAGCAGCGAACCCGGATCGTCATCGGCAACCAGGACTTTCATCCGTCCACCTCCAGTGCCGCATCGAGTTCAACATCCACCCGCCGCAGCTCTGCCTCGAGCCGGCGCAGCAGGTCCCTGCCGCCGTCGTGGTTTCCTGCCCGGTCCAGCCCCTCCAGGTCGGCGCAGATGGCGGCCGCCCTGCCGGCGCCGATGTTGGCCGCCGACCCCTTCAAGGCATGCGCAGCCTGCACCAGGGCCTCCCCGCCGCCGTCATCCAGCGCAGCCTGCAGTGCTGCCATCCGGGCCGGCACGTCCTTCCGGAACGCTTCCACCGTGGCCGGCAGCAGCCCGCGGCCGTCATCGGGACCCAGGCCCCGGAGCATGGCGAGCCGGTCCTGGTCCACAGCACGGGGCTCCGTGGCTGTTGCCGCGGCTGAAGTGGCGCCGGTGGCTGCCAATACCTGGGCGGCCGGTTCAGGAACCCACCGGGTCAGCGCAGCCTGCAGTGCTGCCGCATCCACCGGCTTGGCCAGGTAATCATCCATGCCCGCGGCGAGGCACCGTTCCCTGTCCCCGTCCAGGGCGCCGGCAGTCATGGCGATGATGGGCAGCCGGACACTTCCGCCGCGGGCGCGGATCACGCGCGTGGCCTCGAAACCGTCCATGACAGGCATATGGCAGTCCATCAGGACCGCGGAATACCGGGTGCCGGCGGTGGCATCCACAGCCTCCGCTCCATTGGAGACAACGTCCACCGCGTAGCCGAACTTGCTGACCGTCGCCTCGGCCACCAGCTGGTTGACCTCGTTGTCCTCCACTATCAGGACCCGCCCGCGGTGCGGGCTGTCCCCGGGGGCCGTCTCCTGCAGAAGGCTGGACGCTCCGGCGGGCTGGACGGTTTCGCTGTTGGACATGAGGCGGACCAGGCGGTTGTAGAACTCGGAGCTGCGGACGGGCTTCATCAGCCACTCGCGTACTCCAGCCCCGGCCAGGTCGGCCGTGTTCACCTGCATGGTGGATGTGAGCATGATGAGTTCGATGTCCACCAGGCGGGGGTCGGACTTCATCTGCCGGGCCAGCTCCAGGCCGTCGGTGTCCGGCATGCAGAGATCCAGCACTGCCAGATGGAACGGCTGGCCTGCGGCATGTGCCTGCCGGGCGCGGTCCAGTGCCGCGGCGGCATCCGGCACGGCCTCGGGTTGCAGCCGCCAGCCCCGCAGTTGCGAATCCAGCACCAGGCGGTTGGTGGCGTTGTCGTCCACCACCAGGACGCGCAGGCCGTTGAGGAAGCCCGCGGCGGGGACGGGATCGGTGGACGGCGGCGCCACGGGCAGCGGCAGCCGGAACCAGAAGGTGCTGCCTTGACCGGGCATGCTCTCCAGTCCGATATCGCCGTCCATCGCTTTTGTGAGGCGGCTGCTGATGGCCAGGCCCAGGCCGGTTCCCCCGTAACGCCGGGTGGTGGAGGCGTCCGCCTGCGAGAACGATTCGAACAGTTTCCGGTGGTGGGCGGGATCGATGCCGATGCCGGTGTCCCGGACCTCGAAGTGGACTGCGGAGATGCTTCCCGGGGCTGCGCCCGGGTTTTGTATTGTTACCCGGATGGACACCTCCCCGGAGGCAGTGAACTTCACCGCATTGGAGGCGAGGTTCAGCAGGATCTGCCGGATCCGTCCCGAATCGCCCTGCAGGCGCGCCGGCACATCAGGCTCGCAGTACCCGATGAGCTCAAGGTTCTTGGCGAGGGCAGCCTCGGCCAGGAGCCCGGCCACCTCCTCGACGAGGGCCCGGGGATCGAACGGGCGGACGTCCAGGTCCACCTTGCCGGCCTCCAGCTTGGAGAAATCCAGGATGTCGTTGATCAGGGCCAGGAGTGCTTCACCGGCGCCCCGTACGCCCTGGGCGTACTGCTTCTGGGTGTCATCCAAAGGTGTTTCCAGGAGGAGGGCAGTCAGGCCCACCACGCCGTTCATGGGGGTCCGGATTTCATGGCTCATGGTGGCCAGGAATTCGGACTTGAGCCGGCTGGATTCCATGGCAGCCGCCCTTGCGGTCTCCAGCTCGCGGGTCCTGGCCGCCACTTCGTCCTCGAGTCCGCCGGTGAGCGTGATGTTCTCAAACACAATCAGCACCTGCCGTATCAGGGCGGATACCAGCACGGCGGCTCCCACCACCAGCGGGAACGGATCATGTGTGGCCAAATCAGGCCCGGCCAATAGGATCACGGCCGCCAGCAACGGCCCGTATGGCAGCAGTTCAAGCGCCAGCGTGGCACCCTTCCCCACCGGGCCTGGCTTGTCCTCATCCGGCACCAGGGTGGCAAAAGCGATCAGGAGGAAGGCGGCGACCCAGCCCAGAGTGAGCAGCGAACCGGTGGCCCCGGTGAAGCCGTCAAACGTCATTCGCACATAAATGCTGTCCGTGACCGCAAGGACCAGCATGCCGCCCCCGAAGCACAGGAAGGGAAGCCGCTCCCCGGGCTGCCGGCGCATGGCCAGGACCAGCACGAGGGATGTGATCGCCAAGTCCACCACGGGGTAGGCCATGCCGGTGAGCCGGGCCAGGGCGTCCCCTTCTGCATTGAACGCAGCTCCGAGCACCGTGTACCAGCTGACCACCAGCAACGAACCGGCGATGACCGCGGCGTCCATCAGGGCCCGGTAGAACGCTACGGGGTTTCCCGCCCGCCTTGCGAAGGCGAATATCGCGATGACGGCGGGCACCGCGTAGCCGATAAACCCGGCGTCGGCCAGCGACGGGAAGGGATAGACGTGGTTGAAGGCCAGGCCGTAGTACGTATACACAGCCATGCCGGCGGCCCACACGAACACCGCTATGGCCATGAAGGTCCAGGCCCTGCCGTTCACCCCGCCGAGCCGGGCTGCGCGCGCGCAGCTTGCCCCTGCCAGCAGCGATGCGGCGAGAATCAGGAAATCTCCTGTCACCAGCGCATGCAACGTGCCGCTGTTCGCGGCGAAGTACAGGCCCAGCGCCGCAAGCCCTGCTGCCACCAGCAGGGCAAGCAGGCCCAGCCGCGTCCTGCTGCCCGTGGTGGGCTTTTGTTCCAAGAGACCAGCCTGAGACACGGACAAACCCTTCCCCCTACCGGCGCCCTGAGCCCCAGCCGGGCCCACCCGAGACCTGGGTGGAGACGCCTCCCTATGATATCCCTCACACCTCACGGGCGGCGTGCTGGCTGTGCCGGGAACCTACCTACCCTTGAGGGCATGGAGGGCTTCCTCGGCCCGCCGCAGGGCATGGTCCAGCCGTTCTCCGGGTTCCGGGAGCGAGAACAGGTAACCCTGCAGGGAGTCGCACTCCAGCGCCGTCAGGTAGTCCGCCTGCGCGGCGGTTTCGACGCCCTCCGCCGTCACCGTCAGCCCGAGGCTGTGGGCCATGTTGATCATGGAGCTCAGGATGGGCAGGCGTTCCTCGCCGGTGCGGACCATGGACACGAAGGTCTTGTCGATCTTCACCGTATCCACGGGAAGGTCCTGCAGCCTGCCAAGGGAGGAGTAGCCGGTTCCGAAATCGTCCAGGGCCACCCGGGCGCCGGCGTCCCGCAGCGAGCTGAGTTGTCTGATCAAGCTGCAGTCGGCGTCGAAGAACACGCTCTCGGTCACCTCCAGCATCAGCTGGTAGGCCGCCACTCCGCTGGCCTCCGCAAGGTGGAGCACCCCGTGGGCGAAGTCCGGGTCCTGGAGCTGGACCCCCGAGACGTTGACCGAGAGGGACCGCGAGGGATCCTCGCTGAGCCACCGTGCCAGCTGCACCATCCCCAGCGCCATCACCTCCGCGCCGATTTCGTTGACGAGTCCGGTGCGCTCAGCGAGCGGGATGAAGATCGACGGCGGGACCCGCTCGCCGCCGCGGTCCCACCGGGCCAGCGCCTCGAACTTCACCACCTGTCCCATTCGGTGCGACACGATGGGCTGGAAGTCAACGGTAATCTGGCCGCGAGGAACGGCCAGTTGCAGGGCGCTTTCCATATTCGTGCGCTGCACGAGTGCAGTCATCATGTCCGGGTGGAACCGCAGGAACCGGTTCTTGCCGGCAGCCTTCGCCGCGTACATCGCGATGTCCGCCTGGCGCAGGAGTTCGGACGGGCCCACGCTCGCCTGGGCCAGCGATGCGAGCCCCAGGCTGAGGCTGGGGCGCAGCACTGTGCCGTTGATGGTCAGCGGAACGTGCAGGCAGCGGACGATGCAGGCAGCGATCTGGTCCGCGTCGGGGCAGGCGGTCAGCAGCACCACGAATTCGTCACCGCCCAGGCGCGCCACGACGTCGGCGGTGGGCACGCAGCCGCGGAGCCGGCGCGATACCTCGATCAGCATGTCGTCGCCCGCCTGGTGGCCAAGGATGTCATTGACTTCCTTGAAGTCGTCGAGGTCCAGAAGGAGGACATCCACGGTCTTTAGCCGCGGTTCCTGCAACGCGCCGGCCAGGGCGTCATTAAAGACTGCCCTGTTGGCCAGCCCGGTCAGGGGGTCCTGGAAGGCCATGGCACGGAGTTTCTCTGTTTGCGCGGCGAGGTCCAGCATTGCCTGCTGGGCCTGTTCCTGGGCCTTCCGCCGCGGCGTCACATCGCGGAAGCTCCACACCCGGCCCACAACGTTCTCGCCCACCCGCTGGGGCCGGGAGTACCGCTCGAAGGTCCGGCCGTCCTTGAAGTCCAGGACGTCGTGGCTTTCGGCCTCCGGGTCCTCTTCCAGCTCCGTCAGCCGGGCCATGAAGGCAATAGGGTCCGCCACCTGCGAAACGATGAGCCGCATGATGGGTTCTTCGCTGTCGCCCTTCAGGAGCTCCACCGGGATGTTCCACATGCTGACGAACTGGTCATTGAAGCCGGCCACGTGTCCTTCGGAACTCAACACCAGGATACCGTCGGCGGTGGACTGCAAGGTGGCCGTGAGCAGGGACATGGCCTCCCGCAGGTCCGCGTCCGCGGCCTGGCGGTGTGACGTACCCCGGACGGACAGCAGCAGGCACGTTCCGGCCGGCATCCCGCCGTCGTGGCCCGCCTGCGAGGCCTGGATTGCCAGGCCCGCTGCCTCATCGCGCCCGCCGGAAGGAACCAGGGAGCACGCCACCTCCGCCGGGAACTCCGTGCGGTCGCGATGCTTCCCCCGGATCTCCACGGGCGGTGGGTAGTCGCCGGGCTCGAGGGTAAGCCGGCGGAGCAGACGGTCCACGTCGTCACCAAACCCGGCGGCCAGCAGGTTCCGGTAGTTGCGTCCGGTCAACTCCTCGGGTGGAAACCCGAAGAGCCGCGCCGCCGCGGCATTGGCCACGGTGATGATGCCGTCCGCAGAAAGGGCTAAAAGGGCGTCCGGAGTCGCGTCCAGGACCGCACTGAATGCCCGGACCGCCAGATTTTCCGCCTGGCTTGAATCAGCCATGACACCACCCCCTCGGACATCATAAATGCGGACGCAGGACTTTCGCCCCGGAACGTGAAATCGGTTCCCATTAGTTATCCGGAAGTTTGGTCCCGGAAGCCACGACGCAAAAAACGCCGTCCTCGGAATGGAGGACGGCGTTTTGCGTTGGAATTTATTGTGCGGCTACACCCTGCGGTGGCTGCGGTTCGTGACCATGCCGTAGACCAGCAGGACGATGATCGAGCCGAGGATGGCCAGCAGCCAGGTGCGGATATCGAAGAACTCCGCCAGTCCGCCACCGAAGATCAGCGAACCGATCCAGCCGCCGAGGATTGCGCCGACAACCCCGAGGACCATGGTGATAACCCAGCCTCCGCCTTGGCGGCCCGGCAGGATTGCCTTCGCAATAGCTCCGGCGATCAGGCCCAAAATGAGAAATCCTAGAATGCCCATGTTGTCACTCCTTAATCAGTAAGTTGTGCCGGGCCCCCATATTCCGGTGTGCTAATTCAATCAGTGTGCTTACTTGCCTGCAAGGCCTCAAACATCACAGGATGACTGTCACTTTGTCCGCCGCGCAGCAGGTTTCCCGGCCTGGGAATGGCAGGAAACTGCCGCGGGTCCCGCCTTGGATAGGATGAAACGGTCCCCGTAACAGACCAAGGAGTCCGGCATGTCCAGCCAGCGAACCGTCCGGCCGCGTGCCATCTTTCTCGACATCGACGGTACCTACGCCGACCACGGGCTGGCCCCGGAAGCCCACGTTGAGGCCGTCCAGGCCGCGCGCCGGAACGGCCACCTGGTATTCGTGTGCACCGGACGCCCGCTGTCCATGGTCCCCGGCCACATCCTGGCGGCGGGATTCGACGGCGTGATCACCGGCGCCGGTGCCCGGGTGGAAATGGACGGTGAGGTCCTCAAGGACTCGCGCTTTGAGCCGGAGGTGGCTGCCCGCATCGTTGAGACCCTGGACGCCAACAACGCCGCCTACATCCTGGAAGCACCCGAGGCGCTGCACGGACGCACCGGCGTGGACCAGCGCCTGCGGGAGGTCCTGGGACCCATCTTTGCCGGACGTCCGCAGCACGACGGCGTCCTGAGCACCGACGTGGATCCCCTTGAAGACATCCTCGGGCCCATGCAGTACGGCGACGACCTCAGGTCCGTATCCTTCGCCAAAATCTCCTGCTTCGACTCGCCGGTGCCGCTGCCCGGCCTCATGCACGACTTTGGTCCCGGGGTGGGGCTGATCCCGAGCTCCCTCTCCGCGCTGGGCGACCGCGCCGGGGAGATCTACATGGCCGGAACCCACAAGGCGTTGGGGATCCAGGTGCTGGAGCAGCGCCTGGGGCTGAAGCGGGAAGACATTGTGGCGATCGGGGATAGCGCCAACGATATCGAGATGCTGGAGTACGCCGGCACGGGCATCGCCGTGGAAGGCGGCCACCCGGGCGTGCTGGCAGTCGCAGACCGGGTTACCCCAGGCCCCGCCGGCAACGGCGTGGCACTCGCGTTCGCCGAACTGGGGCTGCTTACCTAAGAGGTCTTACCGCGCGCGGGAGGCCGGTACGCGTTCAGCGGCAGGTACCGCGGGTGCGGCACTGCCGGTTGACGTTCCGGCCGCCGTACCCAGGCCGCGCACCACCCAGCCGCCTGCCTGCCACGCAGCGGCGTCCAGCACATTGCGTGCGTCCAGCACCACCCGCCGTCGGACAAGCCCGCCGGCAACGGTGGGGGAGAGCTGCCGGTATTCGTCCCACTCCGTCAGGAGCAGGACCAGTTCCGCACCCTCGAGGGCACGTCCGGTGGAGGTTTCGAACCGCAGCCGGGGGTACCGCCGCCAGGCATTGTTGACCGCTTTGGGATCCGTCACCGTTACGTGTGCCCCTGCAGCCGCGAGCCTGTCCGCCACGTCAAGGGCGGGGGAGTCCCGGATGTCATCCGTGTCCGGTTTGAAGGACGCCCCCAGCACGGTCACCGAACGGCCGGCCAGGGTTCCGCCGCAGAGCTCCGCTGCCAGGTCCACCGTCCGGGACCGCTGCCCAAGGTTCACCGCATCCACCAGGCGCATCCAGTCCTCCACGGCGGCGACGCCGTGCCCGGCGGCCTGGGACCGGAAGCTGCGGATGTCCTTGGGCAGGCAGCCGCCGCCGAAGCCCAGCCCGGCATGCAGGTACCGGTTCCCGATCCTCGGGTCCAGGCCCATCGCCTCGCTGAGTTCGCCCACGTCCGCCCCGGAGGCGTCGCAGAGTTCGGCCACGGCGTTGATGAAGCTGACCTTGGTGGCCAGGTACGCGTTAGCCGCCGACTTGATGAGTTCCGCCGTCGCGAAATTGCAGACCAGCCGGGGAATCCCGGCCCGGAGCAGCGGCTCATACACCGCGTCCAGCACGGCCGTCACGCCCAGCGGCGCGCCGGTGGACGGGTTGAACGCGGCGGTCCGCCCGCCGTCCACGCCGTACACCAGCCGGTCAGGCACCAGCGAGTCCTTGACCGCAGTTCCCTGTCGGAGGAATTCGGGGTTCCAGCCCAGCAGCACGTCCGGCCGCCGGGCCAGGACGCCGCGGAGCATCTGAACGCTGCCCACGGGCACGGTGGATTTACCGACGACGACGGCGCCCGCCGCCAGGTGCGGCAGCAGCGTTCTGGCGGCGGAGACCAGGAAGGTGAGGTCGGCGGCGTCGGACGTTTTGTCCTGGGGAGTTCCGACGCAGAGGAAGTGGACCTGTGAGTCCTTGGCCTCTGCCGTGTCCGTGGAGAAGCGCAGCCTGCCGTTGCTGCGCCCGTCCCGGAGCAGTTCGTCCAGTCCGGGCTCGTGGAAGGGGGCGGCCCCGCGGCCCAGCTGTTCAACTTTGGCGGGATCGACGTCGATGCCCACCACCGTGTGGCCCATCGACGCCAGGGTGGCAGCGTGGACGGCACCAAGGTAGCCGCAGCCGATGACCGAAATTTTCATTATGCTGCCCCTGTCTTTGAAGCGGATGTCCAGGACCCGGATGCCCGTCCTGCCGGTGCGTCCGCCAGGACGTCCCCGTAGTGGCGGACCAGTTCGGCACAGAGTGCAGGCCAGGTCCTGTCCTGCACTGACGCATGGGCTGCAACGGCGAACGCCCGGCGCTTCGCGTCATCACCCATCAGGTCCAGGACGCGGGCCCGCAGGGCGGACAGGTCACCCGGTTCGTAGAGCCAGCCAGTCCGGGAGTTCTCCACCAGGTCCAGGGGGCCGCCGCGGCCCGTGGCCACCACCGGCACCCCCGATGCCATGGCCTCCTGGATGGTCTGGCAGAAGGTCTCGAACTCGCCGGGGTGGACGAACAGGTCGAAGGATGCCATGGCGCGTGCCAGGTCCTCGCCGCCCAGGAATCCGGTGAAGGCGGCAGCCGGCAGGGCTTCCTCCAGTGCGGCCCGCTGGGGACCGTCGCCCACGATCACCAGTTTTGTGTTGGGTATCCCGGCGAGGGCTGCGAGGTCCTCAACCTGCTTCTCCACGGCGAGCCTGCCAACGTAGCCGATGATCCGCTCGCCGCCGGGGGCCACCGCAGCCCGCCACCCGTCGTCGCGCTTTTCCGGCGAGAACCGGGCGGTGTCCACGCCGCGGCGCCACATCTGCACCCGGGGGATGCCGCGGCCGCGCAACTGGTTCAGCGCGAACGTGGACGGCACCAGGGTGCGGGAGGCCAGCAAATGGATGTTTTCCACGCGGTTCCAGGCCCAGTTCTCCAGGAAGGGCACACCGTAGCGGGCCGCATAGCTGGGAACCTCTGTCTGGTAGATGGCCACGGTGGGGATCCCCAGCTGACGTGCTGCCTGCGCCGCCCGCCAGCCGAGGACGAACGGTGAGGCAAGGTGGACAACGTCCGGCGCGTAGTCGGCAAGGATTCTCTTGACCCGGTACACACCGCCCATCGCCACCCGGACATTCGTGTATCCCGCCAGCGGCACGGCGGGCAGTCGATGGACCTCGGCACCCTTGACCTGATCGGGCGCGTCTCCGTCCTGGGTGGACGGGGCGATGACCAGGACGTCATCGCCCCGGTCCTGCAGGTGGTCCAGCACCCTCAGGATGGAGTGCGTTACCCCGTTCATCAGCGGCAGGAATGATTCAGCAACAATTGCGATCCTCACCCCACCACCGTGGGCTCCGGCCCTGACGTGGCGGGGGAGAACGCGTTACCCGGAGGGAAAGCTTGGGTGAACGGCAGGCGGTCCGGTTTAAAAAAGATTTACTAAGTAGGCTTTGCATATGATGCTAAGCATGCTTACGGTAGAGGGGCAGCCAGCACAAAAGCCTCAAGCAGCCGGGGCTCGGCCGGAGCGCGGGCAACCCCTGCACCGGACCATCCGCAGCTGGTGAAAACCCAGTGCAACGACACATCCAAGGAGACGTCATGCTCAATCGGGAAAACATTGAAGACCTGCTCAACAGGAACGGCAACGTCATCGGCTCCGATGGCGAGAAGATCGGTTCGATTGGCCAGCTGTACGCGGACGACGACACGGGTGAACCGACGTGGGTCACCGTAAAGACGGGCCTTTTCGGCACCTCCCAGTCCTTCGTCCCCGTTGAGGGCGCGCACACCCAGGGCGATGACCTGGTGGTTCCGTACACCAAGGAACACGTCAAGGACGCGCCCCGGGTAGACGTGGACGGCCACCTCACCCCCGAGGAGGAGGACCGCCTGTACACCTACTACGACCGCGGTGCCCGCACCTACTCCGACACCCGGAACGATGTGGACCTCCAGGGCGATGCCGACCTTAACACCGGCACCCCCACAGCCGGCATCGGCCGGGACCGCGACCTCACTGACCGGGATACTGATCGCGGCACGGTGGGCCACGACACCTCGGGCCCCAACACTGACGATGCCATGACCCGTTCCGAGGAACGGCTGCACGTCGGCAAGGAGCGCGAGGCCACCGGACGTGCCCGGCTGCGGAAGTATGTCACCACGGAGAACGTCACCAAGACCGTTCCGGTGCAGCGTGAGGAGGTCCGCCTGGAGCGCGAACCCATCACCGAGGCCAACCGCGGCGCTGCCATGTCCGGACCGGACATCAGCGAGGAAGAGCACGAGGTGATCCTCCATGAGGAGCGCCCCGTGGTTGAGAAGGAAACCGTGCCGGTGGAGCGTGTCCGCTTGGACAAGGACGTGGTCCAGGAGGACGTCCGGGTCGAAGAGGAAGTCCGCAAGGAAAACATTGATGCTGACGGCGTGGACCGCGACCGCCGGCTCTGAGTTTACGAAGCCAAAGGCCCTGACGCCCCGCTGACAGCGGGCAGGTTCGGCCCTGCGGCGATTCGCCGAAACTAAACAGACGACGCCGGGAGCCTACTTGGGGGCTCCCGGCGTCGCCGTGTCTGCAGAGATTATAAAAACGCTGGTGCAGCCTCCGCCAAGACGGTGACTGCACCAGCCAGTAGGACGAATATCTTCAGAACTTAGTGTTCATCTCTCATTCGCGGCTCCTGTTTCCCGGTTTACGGTTTCCGGGCCCTCGCTGGCCTGCTCGCGATGCTGCTGTTCGAGCACACGACAGGGGCCAGGCGTACTCTCGATGCACCTTTGGGGTGCCAGCGCTTGCAGTAAATCCCATTTTACGGCGGACCCCTGAAAAAAGCGCCGGGAAAAAGCCCTCTAAGTCTCGGTTGATGCGGGCCGGATGCCTGTCGCTTCCAGGCCTGGGGGACCCGCCGTGACACCATGGACACGATGAAACTGCGCGCCGACCAGACCGGAGACCGTGGCCTCCCCATGCCCCTGTGGCTGCAGGGTGCCCTTGAGACAGCCCAGGCAGCGGTCATTTGCGCGCTCGTGGTGATCGCGCCGATCATTGCCGTCTGGGCGACTGCAGGCTTCCGGGATGGGCAGTTCGAAACTCTGGCACGGCTCGCCGGGCAGTCCTGGCTGCTGGTCCACGGTGTGCCGCTCGCGCTCACGGCCGCGGGATCCGACACCGCTGCCCGCGGTGACGCCGGCCTCCTGACGCTCGTTCCCCTGGGGCTGACCCTGATCCCGTTCCTGCTGGCGTGGCGCGCGGGCCGGCGCCTGGCGCGGGCGTCCTACACGGACCAGCTCTGGCAGGCGCTCCTGGGATCGTGGCTTGTCTACTCCGCATTTGGTGCCGCTACCGGATTTGTCTGCCGCACGGCCGACGTCGGCATTAACCTGGGGCACGCGATGCTGTTCCCCCTGATTCCCTACGCCCTGGGAATGGTGATCGGGGCCCGCCGTGAGGCAGGGTCCTGGAGCCGGCTGATCGGCGTCGACGCCGTGGACTGGATTTCACGCACCAGCCAGCATTCCCGCTGGGCCGGCTCGTACCTCGCATCCGCTGCCAAGGCCGGTTTCGTTGGCGTGGTGTCCGCGCTGGCGCTTGCCTCGGCGTTGCTGGCCGTGGACTTGTTCACCCACTGGAACCTTGTGGTCGCCGTCTATGAGGCGCTCGACGCCGGCGCCGTGGGAGGCGCGGCCCTCACCGTCGCGCAACTTGGCTACCTGCCCAACTTGGTGGTCTTCGCCCTCGCATGGACGTCCGGTTCGGGCTTTGCGATGGGGGTGGGTTCCCAGGTTGGTCCGCTCGGCACGGCCGTCGGACCGCTGCCCTCCATCCCCGTCCTGGCGGCGATTCCGAGCGGGTCGCTCGATTATGCCTTCGTTGCCCTGATCGCCCCGGTTCTTGCCGGTGTCCTGGCCGGGTGGTGGTTCCTGCGGGAAGGTGAAAACCACTTTGACGAGTGGCTTTCCATCAAGGTCCGCGCGCGCTGGTTTACGGCCACCGTCTCCACCCTGGTGCTCGGCGTACTGACCGGGCTCGCGGCCGGGCTGCTGACCATGGCGCTGGCGTGGACGGCGCGGGGCTCGGCCGGGATCGGGCGGCTGACGGAAATCGGGCCCGACCCTTTGTGGACGGGAGTCTGGGTGGCAGCCGAGGTGGGGGCCGGCGTCGTCGTCGGCTACGCAGCCGGACCCTGGCTGGAACGTGAGCGGGCCGCAAAAGAAGCGGATGCAGAACTGGTCCACTAGCGTGGACGCCTTTTGTGGGTGCTAGGGGAGTTGCGCGGGCAGCGACTTCTCAAGCTGTACGCGGCACGCAGTCTGGGCCTGGTCCGTCAGCGCCCGGCCCACGCACGCCTGGTAGTCACGGATTTGCCCAAAGAACACCGCTGTGACAACGATCAGCAGCACCAGGATGGCCGAAACCACCATCCCTGAGATGGTGCCGATCAGGACGAGTTTGGACTCCCGAAACCTCACTGCCCGGATCAGCAGCACCACCCCCAGGGCCAGGCTGGCGGCCGTGAGGATGGCTGTCAGCCAGAGGTAGTTGACGTCCAACTGGTAGACGAAGAAAGCGCCCAGGACCGAGACGACGAACATCCGGAACAGCGTGTGGGTCCTGGCGAGCGAGGCTTTTGCTGCCTCGCTGAGCGGAGCTCTGGTCCGCTGCTGCTGCGCCGGTTCGGGGTTGCTGTTCATGTTTTCCAGCCTACGCGAGGCTGCCCATAAGCTAGACCAATGCGCATCGTAGTCCTCGTTTCCGGCACCGGGTCCAATCTCCAGGCAGTAATTGACGCGGTGAAGGCCGGCGAGCTGGACGTGGAAATCGCCGCTGTGGGTGCCGACCGCCCGGGGACTTACGGCGTGGAGCGCTCCGCCGCCGCCGGCATCCCAACGTTCGTGGTGGACTTCAAGGCCTACCCGGACCGGGCGGAGTGGAACAGCGCACTGACAAAGGCTGTGTCCGCCTTCGAGCCGGACGTTGTGGTGTCTTCGGGGTTCATGCGGATCGTGAGCCCGGAGTTCATCGACGCGTTCAACGGGAAATACCTGAACACCCACCCGGCGCTGCTGCCCGCCTTCCCGGGCGCCCATGGCGTGCGGGACGCGATGGCGTACGGGGTGAAAGTTACCGGCTGCACGGTGCACTGGGCCGACGCCGGCGTGGACACGGGCCCGATCATCGCCCAGGAAGCCGTGGCCATCGAGGACATCGACACCGAGGAAACCCTCCACGAACGGATCAAGGTGGTGGAGCGCCGGCTGCTGGTCTCCACCCTGGCAGCCCTCTCCGCCGCCCGGTCCTGACCCGCCGTCGACGCGCAGGTTACTTGTCGACGCTCACACGCATTGGCGCACCCAAAATACACGGTGCGTAAGTGCTCATGCGCGTCGGCAGCGGATGAGCGCGTCGAAAGCAGCCCTACTCGAGGCGGCGCTGCTTGGTCTCTGGGGAGAAGAACGCCATCCACAGCACCGCCAGCAGCACCAGCCCGCCGGCCAGGGCGAAGGACGTTGCGAGCCCCAGCTCGGGCCAGAAGTAGTGGGCGAAGATCAATGGGCCGAAGCCTGCGCCCAGCCGTGAGAACGTGGACGCCCAGCCGAAGCCGCTGCCGCGCAGCTCCGTGGGGTAGAGCTCGGACACGTAGGCGTACAGCACCGGAATGGCCACCTGCACCACGAACCCGAACACCAGCAGCCAGAACACCGCCGCTGTGGGGATGTCCACCACGAACGCCACGATCACCAGCGTCAGTGCGGACAGCGGACCGGTGATGGCCAGGATCCACTTACGGCCCACCCGCTCCACCAGGAGGGCGGCCACGATCACACCCAGCAGGCCGACGGCGGCCATGGACGCGGTGGTGACGAACGCCTTGTACTCCGCGAAGCCGGCGCCGATGAGGATGCGAGGCATCCAGGTCAGGGACAGGTAGTAGACCAGCAGGATGCTGAAGAACAGCGCCCATGCCGCAGCGGTGATCTTCCAGTTGAACTGCCACACGGACCGCAGCTGGGTCCAGGCGCTGCCGGCCGAGAGCCGCGGGACGTCCTTGGCGTCCGGCAGGCTGTAGGCGCGGGGCTCGGCCCCGGTTGCTTCCACCAGGCCGTCGATGACCTTGGCCGCCTCCTCCCGCCGGCCCTGGCGGATCAGGAACAGCGGTGACTCCGGCACGCTCCGCCGTACCCAGAAGACGAGCAGTGCTGGCAGGACCATGACCAGCATGGTGAAGCGCCAGTCGCCGTACAGGGCCACCAGGCCCGCCGAGACGAAGCCCGCAAGCGCGGCTCCGATGGGCCACCAGCCGTCCATGGCGGTCAACACCTTGCCGCGCTGCTTCCGTGGCGTGAACTCACCCACCAGTGCATAGTCCACGGGAATGCACCCGCCCAGGCCAAAGCCGGCCATGAACCGGAACATACAGAACCAGATGAAGTCGGGGGAAAAGGCGCCGAACACGGTGAAGAGCGAGAAGATCAGCAGCGTCGCCGTGAATGCCTTCTTGCGCCCGATGGTGTCCGCGATGGTGCCCCAGACGAAGGCGCCGAGGGCCATGCCGATGAGGTTGGACGTTCCCACCCATGCCACTTCACCCGGAGTCAGTGCCCAGTGCGTGGAGAGCAGCGGAATGAGGATGCCGTTCAGGGTCACATCCCAGGCATCGAACATGAACCCGAGCCCGCCGATCAGGAAGATCCTGCCCTGGACTTTCCATCGCCAGGGCAGTTCCTGGACCACCTGCTCGCCGCTCGGCACAGTGGTGTAAGTATTCATCGCAGCCTCCTGGGAAAAACTCTAGCCGGGCCCACTGGCGTTCACACTCAGGCTGACACGCGGGGCAACCTGCGCTTCGCGATAAACTGGCCCTATCCCCACCAACCGCGGCACTGTTCGCGAGATAAGACGGAGACATTTGTGAGCTTCACGCAGCATGAGCGCGTATCCATTGACCGTGTTCCCATCCGCCGGGCGCTGATCTCGGTATACGACAAGACCGGTCTGGAGGAACTCGCCCAGGGCCTGCACGCAGCGGGAGTGAAGCTGGTCTCCACCGGCTCCACGGCCAAGAAGATCGCCGCCGCCGGCATTCCTGTCCAGGAGGTTGAGGAAGTCACCGGCTCGCCGGAGATGCTGGACGGCCGCGTCAAGACGCTGCACCCGCGGGTCCACGGCGGCATCCTCGCAGACCGCCGCGTGCCCGCCCACATGGAAACGCTCAGCCGCATGGAGATCGAACCTTTCGACCTGGTGGTGGTGAACCTCTACCCGTTCGTGGAAACCGTCAAGTCCGGCGCGGCCCAGGACGACGTCGTCGAGCAGATCGACATCGGCGGCCCCGCCATGGTGCGGTCGGCAGCAAAGAACCACGCCGCCGTCGCGATTGTGGTGGACCCCTCCTTCTACGGCCAGGTGGTCGCAGCGGCCGCGGAGGGCGGCTTCGACCTGAAGACCCGGCGCCGGCTGGCCGCCAAGGCGTTCGCCCACACCGCTTCCTACGACAACGCCGTGGCCACCTGGACGGCCAGCCAGTTCCTGGACGAGGACGGCGACGGCGTCATCGACTGGCCCGCCTACGCCGGCCTCTCGCTGGAGCGCTCCGAGGTCCTGCGCTACGGCGAGAACCCGCACCAGCAGGCAGCCCTGTACGTGGACAAGGCCGCGCCGGTGGGCATCGCCCAGGCAGACCAGTTGCACGGCAAGGCCATGAGCTACAACAACTTCGTGGACGCCGACGCCGCGCTGCGCGCAGCCTTCGATTTCAGCGAGCCCGCCGTGGCCGTCATCAAGCACGCCAACCCCTGCGGCGTGGCCGTGGGATCCGCGGACGCCGCGGACCCCATTGCAGATGCGCACGCCAAGGCCCACGCCTGCGATCCCGTTTCCGCGTTTGGCGGCGTGATCGCAGCCAACCGTCCGGTCACCGCCGGCATGGCCAACACCGTCAAGGACATCTTCACCGAGGTGGTCATCGCCCCGGGCTTCGAGCCGGAAGCCGTTGAGATTCTCTCCAAGAAGAAGAACATCCGCCTGCTCGCCCTGCCCGAGGGTTACGGCCGGTACCCCACGGAGTTCCGCCAGGTATCCGGCGGCATGCTGGTCCAGGTCAGCGACAAAGTGGACGCCGACGGCGACAACCCCGCCAACTGGACGCTCGCAGCGGGTGAAGCGGCGGATGAGAAGACCCTCGCGGACCTTGCGTTCGCCTGGACCGCCTGCCGTGCGGCGAAGTCGAACGCCATCCTGCTTGCCGCTGACGGTGCCGCCGTCGGCATCGGCATGGGCCAGGTCAACCGCCTGGATTCGTGCCGCCTGGCTGTGGAGCGGGCCAACACGCTGGGCGTGACGGTGGAGTCCGACGTCGATGGTGCCGGCGGCGCGTCCAACGCCAGCGCGTCGAACGCCCCTGAGCGTGCCCGCGGGGCCGTTGCCGCCTCCGACGCGTTCTTCCCGTTCGCCGATGGGCTGCAGATCCTGATCGACGCTGGCGTCCGCGCCGTGGTCCAGCCCGGCGGTTCCGTCCGGGACGATGAAGTGATCGCGGCAGCCAACGCGGCCGGCATCACCATGTACTTCACGGGTGCGCGCCACTTCTTCCACTGATCCCCACCGCCTCCCTAACCTCGCTGCCGCTCGGCCCGGGAACCCGGGCGGCGTGGGCCCAGCGCCTGCAGAATGGACGACGGCGCCTGTCCCCGCGAAGGGGACAGGCGCCGTCGTTCGTGTTGGGCAGATGGTCTAGGACCCGGCTTCACCAGCGCCCGCGTCCCTCTGCTTGAGACGCGGACCCTCCGCCGGAAGCCGGAGCTCCCGGGGCTTTGCTTGTGCCATCCGCTGCTTAGTCCAGTACTCGAGGATCTCCTCGTGCGTCTGCGTCACGTCGCTGCGGGTGACCGAAGGGTCCTGGCCGGATTCGTTGCTAGGAGAGTGCTGCACTTTGGTATGTTGCCTGGATGGCCGTGCCCCAGTACGGGCCGTACATCACGTTGGAGCCGGTGTAGCCGTAGCTGTTGACGGAGTTCTGGACGCCGGAGGAGCTGGTGCCGATGAACCACGGGCCGCCGGACGAGCCGCCGGTCATGTCGCAGGGGATGCCCTGCGTGCCAAACTGCGGGTTGTTGCCGTCAGGGCTGGCCGTTCCGGTGCAGCTTTTCAGGGTCTCGCCGTTGAACGGGCGGGCCGCGGGGTAGCCGAAGGACTTATAGGTGAGGCCGTACGCCTGGTTGAAGGCGACGCCGGACCCGCCAACCACGTCGGTCAAGTTCTGGTTGTTCTGCCGGTTCATCACGGCGAAGCCGGTGTCGTAGGCCATGTCCCCGCCGGCGCTCCACTGAGTGGGGGCGAAGTACTTCCGGGCCGTCCATTTTCCGTACGGCGTAGCCCCGTTGTCGTAGGCAGGAACAAAGATGAAGTTCGTGGCGAACGCACCCGGGCCCTCGTTGAGGCAGTGCCCCGCCGTGGCTACCGTGCTCTTATTCACCGACGACACCGCGTTGGCAGAGCACACATAGTTCGCGCCACCCAGGGTGAAGAAGACCTTCCCGATGTGCTTCACCGGGGCCTCACTGGCAGCGATGGTCTGCTTGCCGCGCGTGGGGCTGACCTGCGAGCCCTTTCCCTTTTCGACGGGGACAGCTGAGCGGTTGCCACGTTCCAAGGCCTTGCCGGCCAAAACATCGCCCGGGATGGCGCCCTTCATCTTGTCCGCCGTCCAGTATTCGGCCGCGCCGGTGCCGTCGACGGTGACGCTGGCGATGGCCGGGGTGTTCTTGTCTTCTGTGGCGTCCGGTGCGGCTGAGGCTCCGCCGGCCGTGGCAACTGCCAGGACGGCGGCGGCTGAAAGGCTCAGGAAGCCCGAAGCGAGAGACCTGGTGCGTGTCATTGGTGTCCTGTCTGAACGGGGTATCGGCCCCGCCGCGGGGCGGAGAGTGACGTAGCGAATTTACCGCCGCATGACAAGTTTGTAAATAGTAGTGACGTATCATGTAGGGCCCTGCGCCGGTCCCCGGCGCGGGAAGGCAGGCATATTCCGACGGCGGGAGGGCACGCGGGTGCGTGCCGCCGTCGGCTGTTCTCCATCGCTGTAATCCTGCTCACCGCGGGGTAATCAAGCGGCGCCGGTAAGGTTCAAACCCGTGTCCTCGGGTAAGTTGTAAATGGTGAAATAGACCGACATTTCACAACCAAGCCGACCCACAGGGAGACGCCCGCGCATGTCCAAGATTATCTACACCCACACCGACGAAGCGCCGATGCTGGCTACCTATTCGTTCCTGCCCATCATCGAGGCGTTCGCTTCGACTGCAGGTGTGGAGGTGGAGACCCGCGACATTTCGCTCGCCGGCCGCATCATCGCCGTGTTCGGTGACTACCTCACCCCGGAGCAGCAGATCGGTGACGCACTTGCTGAACTGGGCGAACTGGCGAAGACGCCGGAAGCCAACATCATCAAGCTGCCGAACATCAGCGCGTCCATCCCGCAGCTGAAGGCCGCTATTGCAGAGCTGCAGGGCCAGGGCTACGCACTGCCGGACTACCCGGACAACCCCTCCTCGGATGAGGAGACGGCCATCCGCTCCCGCTACGACAAGATCAAGGGCTCGGCCGTGAACCCGGTCCTGCGCGAGGGCAACTCGGACCGCCGCGCTCCACTGTCCGTCAAGAACTACGCCCGCCAGAACCCGCACTCCATGGGGGCCTGGACCGCAGACTCCAAGACCAACGTGGCCACCATGGGCAAGGACGACTTCCGCTCCAACGAGAAGTCCGTGGTCATCGAGTCCGAGGGCAGCATCACCATCCAGCTGGTCCGCGAAGACGGCTCCGTGAAGGTCCTGAAGAAGGCCTTCCCGGTCCAGGCCGGCGAGGTTGTGGACGGCACCGTCATGCGCGCCGCCGCACTGGACGAATTCCTCAAGGCCCAGGTTGCCCGCGCCAAGGAAGAGGGCGTGCTGTTCTCCGCACACCTGAAGGCCACCATGATGAAGGTTTCCGACCCCATCATCTTCGGCCACGTGGTCAAGGCCTACTTCTCGGAGCTTTTCGAGACCTACGGCAAGCAGCTCGCCGCCGCCGGCATCAGCCCGAACAACGGCCTGGCCGCCATCCTGAGCAGCCTCGAAGACCTGCCCGAGGACGTGCGCGAAGGCGTCCAGTCGCTCATCAAGAAGGGCCTCGAAGACGGTCCCGCGCTGGCTATGGTGGACTCGGACAAGGGCATCACCACCCTGAACGTCCCGTCCGACGTCATCGTGGACGCGTCCATGCCGGCCATGATCCGCAGCTCCGGCCACATGTGGGGTCCGGACGGCAAGGAAGCGGACACCCTGGCCGTCCTGCCGGACAGCTCCTACGCCGGCATCTACCAGGTGGTCATCGATGACTGCCGCGCCAACGGCGCCTACGACCCCACCACCATGGGTACCGTGCCGAACGTCGGCCTCATGGCGCAGGCCGCAGAGGAATACGGCAGCCACGACAAGACCTTCGAGATCCAGGAGCCGGGCACCGTCCAGATCGTTGACGGTTCCGGCAACGTCCTGATCGAACACCAGGTCTCGGAGGGCGACATCTGGCGCGCCTGCCAGACCAAGGACCTCCCCATCCGCGACTGGGTCAAGCTGGCCGTTACCCGCGCCCGCGCCTCCCAGACCCCCGCCGTGTTCTGGCTGGACGAGGAGCGCGCCCATGACGCCAACCTCATCGCCAAGGTCAACGAGTACCTGAAGGACCACGACACCGAGGGCCTGGACATCCAGATCATGTCCCCGGTCAAGGCCATCGCCTACACCCTGGAGCGGATCCGCAAGGGCGAGGACACCATCTCCGTGTCCGGCAACGTCCTCCGCGACTACCTCACGGACCTGTTCCCCATCCTGGAACTGGGCACCAGCGCCAAGATGCTTTCCGTTGTTCCGCTGATGAACGGTGGCGGCCTCTTCGAAACCGGCGCCGGCGGTTCCGCACCGAAGCACGTCCAGCAGCTCCTGAAGGAAAACCACCTGCGCTGGGACAGCCTCGGTGAGTTCCTGGCCCTGGCCGTCAGCTTCGAGCACCTGGCCACCACGGCGGGCAACGCCCGCGCACAGGTCCTCGCAGACACCCTGGACCGCGCCACCGGCACCTTCCTGCTGGAGAACAAGTCCCCGAGCCGCCGCGCCGGCGAGCTCGACAACCGCGGCAGCCACTACTTCCTGGCCCGCTACTGGGCCGAGGAACTTGCCAAGCAGACGGACGACGCCGACCTCGCGGCCGCCTTCAGCTCCGTCGCCGACGAGCTGACCTCCAAGGAGGACACGATCGTTGGCGAGCTGGCCCAGGTCCAGGGTTCGCCCGTGGACATCGGAGGCTACTACCATCCGGACGACGCCAAGGCTTCGGCAGTGATGCGCCCGTCGGCCACCCTGAACAAGGTTATTGCCACCCTGAGCTAGGTGAAGCGCTGCTGCGGCAGCCGCAAAGACGAAGGAGGCGGTGCCCCGTAAACGGGGCACCGCCTCCTTCGTCATGACTGGCGAATGGTGGCTGAGCCTAATTGAGGCCAGGTCAGAGCCTGCAGCGGCTTAGTCGTTGCCCTTGCCCCTGTCATCCTTCTTGTCGTCGTCCTTGTCGGCCTCCTTGTCGGCCTCCTGCGGCTGGGGCTCCGGCACCGGAGCGGGTGCCGGCTCCTGGACGGCCGGGGGAGGAGCCTGGGTAGCGGCCTGCTCGGCGGCGGCCTGATCAGCTGCCGCCTGCTCAGCCGTGGCTTTTTCCGCTGCAGCCTTTTCCGCCGCGGCTATTGCATCCTCGAGGTCTGCGCGCACAGCGGTGGCGATGGTGGTGATGCTCCGCCGTCGTTCCTCGGAAATATCGCCCTTTGCCTGGGCAGCTTCAAGCTCGGCTTCGAGCCCGTCCAGGGCTTTCAGGGCTGCCGCAGGGTCGCTTTGCGACGAAGCCTGCGTCACCTCAAGGACCCGGGCCTGGAGCTGGCGGGCAGCATCACGCTGCAGTCCCGTTTCCGAGGTAGCGCAGCCGGTGAGCAGGCTTGCTGCCACCAGGGTGGCCGACCAGGCAAGGGCCAGCCGGTTGCCCTGGTTAAACCTCACGGTTCCACGCTTTTCTGCAACTCTTCCAGATGCTCACCCAGGACGCCGGTCACCTCGGGATAGGGCACGACGTCGGCGGGAGACTGGGCGTTGAGGGTCATCAGGACCGCGGCGACAGCCGCGGCAACTACCACCAGCCCCATGACCAGGGCCAACCAAAAGCGCTTAGTCCGGGTTTGCGGATGCAAGGAAGGTCCTGCGACAGGATTTTCAGCCGGTGCAGGCTGGACGGCCTGCGGTTCAGGGCGGGCTGCTGCGGGTTCGTCCTGTGCTGCTGCAGGTGCGGGTTTATCGGGGGAAGCAGCCGCCTCACGGATCTCTTCCACCGATTCCTCGGCTGTGATGGATGGCGGGTGGAAAGGCATGGCGGGCAGCACCCTGGTTGTTTCCGGCGCCAGCTCCCCGGGGGTCGAGGCCGGTGACACCAAAGCCTGCCGCAGCGCGGTTTCGATGTCCGCCGCGGCTGGCCGTTCCAGCGGCTCGATGGCGGTCATGGAGCGGATGAGGTCTGCCCATTCGGAGGGGACGTCCTCCGGAATCTCGGGTGCCCGGTGCAGGCGGGCAACCGCAGACTCCACCGCGCCGCCCGGGTACTCCACCACGCCCTTGATGCATTCCAGAAGCACGAGGCCCAGCGAATAAATATCCGATGCGGGGGTAAGGGGCTGGCCCATGGCCTGTTCAGGGCTGAGGTAGGCGGCCGTCCCCACCATGGTTCCGGTCGCCGTGAGCCTGGTTGAATCGGCGATCCGGGCGATGCCGAAGTCGGTCAGCTTCGGGCGCAGCGGCTCGCCGGGACGGATCTGGACCAGCAAGATGTTCGCGGGCTTGATGTCCCGGTGAATAATGCCGAGCCCGTGGACGTAGGCCAGGGCATCGGCGATGCCCGCGCCGATCACGGCCAACTCCTCCAGCGGGACGGTGCTGTGCCGGATCCGGGTGCGCAGGTCCTGGCCCTCCACCAGTTCCATGGTGAGGAACGGGCGGGGCTCGTCGGGTATGCGGTCATCGATCCCGGCGTCGAAAAGGGTGACCAGGCCCGGATGATTCAGTGTGGCCAGAAGCTGGATTTCTGCTTCCTGGCGCTTCAGTTCGTCGGCGTCCGGGGCCTGCGGTGCGAAGAGCTTGAGGGCTACATCGCGGCCCAGGTTTTCGTCCCGGGCACAATACACGGATGACATTCCGCCACGGCCAATAACTTCACCCAACCGATAACGTCCGCCAACCACTTCATTCGTAATGGAGCTAGGCGATTCCGCCACCATGACCGTTCCTCCCGGTGCGCTGCGGCACTGTCGTACTCAAATTATACGGGGGCTGCGGCCGAACTAGCGATTGGTCCGGATGTACCGGTGGGGGCATACCGGTGGTCCGGAGGCGAAACAGGTGCTTTCGCCACCGGACCACCAGCCACAAGGACATGTGTGCTGAGGACATGTTTGCGTTTGATTTTGGTGCTTCTAGGCGGCCCTCCTCTCCTTCAGCCTGCTGGTTGCTGCCGCTTCAGGCGCATGGCGCAGGCGTTGTCTGATGCCTTTAGTACGGTTAGGACACCTTGCGCTTGCGAAGCATCAGGAGTCCGGCCACCAGCAGCAGCAGGGCGAGCGGGACCAGGGAGGCGTCCATGCCCGTGTTTGCCAGGGTATTGGCGGCCCGGGGCTGCACGTTCCGCTCGGTGGTGTCCGCTGCAATGGCGCCGCCCACCGCGGTGGAACCTGCCGGTGCTACGGAGAAGCTGCCGGTCCCGGCGGTTGCAGTGCCTCCGCCGTTGGCGCCGTTGTTCGTGCCCGTGGTGCCGTTGTCGGTATCTCCGCTGCCGGAGCCGTTATCGGTGCCGCCGTTGTCCGTGCCGGGATCAACGGTGCCAACACCGCCGGTGTTGCCATCGCCCGGAGTACCGGTGCCGGGGTTTTCGGTGCCCGGAGTCTCGGTGCCATTACCGCCACCGATGAGGCCGATACCAAGGTCAATCCCGAGATCGACACCTGCATCGAGGCCGCCGTTGCCGCCGGTGGTTCCGTCGGTGGTGCCCGTGCCGGTGCCGAGGTCGACGCCGAGGTCGGCGTCTACGACAGTGTCGAGTCCGCCGGTGGTGCCGTCAGTGCCGGTGACGTTTCCTAGGCCCAGGTCCAGGCCGAGGGCTGCTTCAACGGCGGCATCCAGGCCGCCGTTACCGCCGGTGGTTCCGTCGGTGGTGCCGGAGCCGGTGCCGAGGTCGAGGCCGAGGGCGGCGTCTACGACGGTGTCCAGGCCGCCGGTGGTGCCGTCAGTGCCGGTGACGTTTCCGAGGCCCAGGTCGAGGCCAAGGGCGGCGTCAACCGCAGCATCCAGGCCGCCGTTGCCACCGGTGGTTCCGGTGCCGAGGCCGAGGGCTGCGTCAACCGCAGCATCCAGGCCTACAGTGGTTCCGTCCGCACCCGTCACACCGCCCAGCCCCAGGGCTACGTCGGCGGCAACGGCTGCATCTGTTGCTACGCCGTCTCCGCTACCGACGCCCAGGGCGATGTCAGCTGCTGCAGCCATATCAGTGGCGCCTGTGCCTGTGCCGGTGGCTGTGCCGAGGGCGAGGGCGGCGTCTGCGGCTACTGCCACGTCCGTGGCGGTCGTATCGGCAACCGTTCCGGTCCCGAGGCCGACGGCGAGATCCGCTCCCGCGGCGACGTCGGTGGTACCCGTAGCGGTGCCGAGGGCGAGGGCGGCGTCTGCGGCTACTGCCAGGTCCGTCCCGGTCGTATCGGCAACGGTTCCGGTTCCGAGGCCGACGGCGACGTCAGCTACGACGGCGGCATCTGCTACGGCGGCGACGTCCGTTGAGCCGGACGGCGTTGGGTCACCCAGCAGGCCCAACGACGTCGTGTCAGCGGACGCCGCCCCCGATATGAGGGCGGAGGCGGAAAGATCCGATCCGCTAGTGGTGTCCGCAGCGTTTGCCGCGGTGCAGCCGACGGCTAGGAGCCCGCCGGCAAAGAGGGTGCCAAGCAGCCCCCTGCGAAGGTTGGAACTCATGGTGATGTCTCCTGAAAGAGTTGAGGTTCGGGCGCTGGTCAGCTGCCCGTATGGCCACGTGCTGCCCAGAAGGGCAGGGTGGACTCAACTAGTCAGGAGAAGAACCGGGGTCGAAGGACACCGGTGCGGGAACGTGCTCGGAAGCATCGTCGGCGAGTACTGCGCCGGCATCAGGAAGGTTGAAGTGGAAGGTGTTCAGCCACGCGGCGGAGCCGGAAGAACCGGCGGGGGAACCGCCGCTGCCACTGCCTGAACCGGGTGCAGCCGGGACCTGGGCAGGGTGCGGTGAGGCCTCCGTCGTATCGGGCTTGTCACCAGTCAGTGCCGTCACGGTGCGGCCGGCCGGGGGAACGGCAGATGTGCCTGCGAGAGCGGTTGCCTCCGTGCCGGCCGTTCCTGCTGAAGGTAGAGCTGGAGCAGAAACAAGGGACCGGTCGCCGGCAGGCACCACATCGGTCACTGCAGATGCGCTTCCGGAATCTGCTGTGACGGCCGGAAGGACGTCCGCTGCAGGTTCTTCCACGGCTGCCCCGGGCAGTTCGGGGACGGCAACAGGAAGCGGAGCCGTGCCGGTCACAACATCCGCGACTGGCTGCAGCACGGGCTCAAGTGCAGGAAGGGTCTCAACGACCGGCGGCACAACAGTTTTCACCACGGCTGTGGTTGCGCCGTCGGCAATCTGTGCGACCGGCGCGGAGATTCCAGTGACAGTGCCGGCCGGAACCACCTGATTCACCACCGGTACGGAGGCAACGAGGTCATCCGCCACAGTTGAGACCTGCCACACCACGGGCTGCAGCAGGCCGGCCGCAGGTGGCGCTGGGGACTGGACAGGTGGTGCGGGCAGTACCGGGACAAGATTCTCCGCCACCGACTGCGTTGAGCTAGTGGCGCCCCCCAACAGGGATGACGTGTCCGGAAGCAGATCTGCAGAGGCGGACGTGGCCGAGAATGTCAGCCAGGTGAAGGCAGCGGCGCCGGCCAGAAGGACCGGCCGCAGGGCACGCCACGGTGAACGAGATTCACCCACGCGTATCACCCCCAGTACTGCTGCATTCGACGATGCCTATAGCGTAAGACCGGATATTGCGGAAAGTCTAGGGAGTCCTAAAACAAATCGACAAAGTCAGAACATTCCCGGGTAAACATCATGACAGCTCGCAAATGTCCGTCATGCAAATGTTGCAGGAGAAAAGCAGGCAGGCGTTCTAATGCGAATCGGCCTCTCAGTTATGCCCTTCAGTGGCTGTCATTTGGGTAGCTGACGCCGAGCTGGGCACGCACGCCGTCAAAGAGGCGCATCGTGTTCAGCGAATCCTCGAGCGGCATGACGGGGCTTTCGGTGAGGCCCTGCTGGATGCAGCGTGTCACCTCGCGCAGCTCGTAGGTGTAGCCCTTGCCCACGACGTCGAAGGTCTCGGTCCTGTGGTTGGTACGCCCTGTGACAACGCTGAGTTTGTGGGGGTTGTTGATGGATCCGATGCTTTGCAGGAAGCCGAGGTTGCCCGCCACGGTAGCGGTGCGTGGACCGTGGGACAACAGCGATGAGGTGAGCTGGACCTGCGCGCCGTGGCTGTAGCCAAGGGTCATCGCATTCTGGGCGTCCACGCCGTCGTCGTTGACGAAGCCGGTGGCGCTGACCGTCTGCGGAAAGCCCAGGGTTCCCAGCGCCCACAGCAGGGGGTAGACCGAAATATCCAGGAGTGCTCCGCCGGCGTCCCCGCGTGCCCACAGTCGGGAGGTGGGGGAGTACGGAGCGGGGAAGCCGAGGTCGGCCGACACCCAGTGAAGGTCTCCGAGTTCGCCGGAGGCGGCAATCTCGAACGCCCGCTGCATGCTCGGCAGGAAGCGGCTCCAGACTGCCTCCATCAGGAACAGGTTGCGCCTGCGGGCGACGTCGATGAGCTCCGCGGCTTCCCGGGCATTGACAGTGAAGGCCTTTTCGCAGAGGACGTGCTTGCCGGCGTTGAGGGCCGCGAGGACAATCTGGTGGTGCTGGGCATGCGGGGTTGCGACATAGACGACGTCCACCGCGTCATCGGCGAGCAGCCGCTGGTAGCCATGCAGGCCGTCGTCGTCCCCGTACGCAGTGGAGACGCCGTAAGCCGCGGCGAAGGCATCTGCCGTCCCCTGGCCCCGGGAACTGACGGCATAAAGTTCCGCGTCCTCCAGCAGGGCAAGGTCCTGGGCCACTGACCGGGCAATGCCGCCAGTGGCGATGATTCCCCAGCGCAGGGAGTCCCCGGTGGCGGAACGGGGGTCCGTGTTGGGCTGGCTGGACAGCCACGGCGTGGCGATGGGCGCGCTCATGGCCCAATCCTGTCACAGCGCTGCGGAAGGGTTTGCTGTTTACCCGCCATAACTGCGCAGGCGTTCGGGAATGGGCCGCCGGAAGTGAGAGAGCGTTCGTCAGGAGGGCGCGGTGAGACGCCTGCAACATGAGGAAAGCCCGGCCCTCCAAGACGGAGGACCGGGCTTTTCCGGAGGGGACTACTTGGTGATGGGCTCGAGTACGGGATCGCCCTGGTAAGCGGTCTTCACGTTCTCGTCGGTGACGATGACCGGTTCCAGCAGGTACGCCGGGACTGTCTTGACGCCGTTGTTGTAGGAGTTGGGGTCGTTGATCTCCAGTTCCTTGCCGGCCTGGAGGTCCTTCACCATGGTGACGGCGTGCTCCACGAGCTTCCGGGTGTCCTTGTTGATGGTGGAGTACTGCTCGCCGGCCATGATCGACTTGACTGACTCAACCTCGGAGTCCTGGCCGGTGACGACGGGGATCTCCTTGCCGGCGGCCTTGACGGAGGTCAGGACTGCGCGGGCCAGGGTGTCGTTGGGGGAGAGGACGCCGTCCAGCGACTCGCTGGAGTAGCTGCCGGTGAGCAGGGTGTCTGCGCGGCGCTGGGCGTTCTCAGCCTTCCAGCCCTGCGTGACAGCCTGTTCGAAGTCGGTCTGGCCGGAAAGGACCTTCAGGGTGCCGTCGTCGATCTTCGGCTTGAGGACGCTCATGGCGCCGTCGAAGAAGACCTTCGCGTTGGCGTCGTCAGGGGAGCCGGCGAAGAGTTCGATGTTGTAAGGACCGGAACCCTTCTTCTCTTCGAGGCCTTCCAGCAGTGCCTGGCCCTGGAGCTCGCCCACCTTGAAGTTGTCGTAAGCCACGTAGTAGTCCACGTTCTCGGTGTTCAGCAGCAGGCGGTCATAGGCGATGACGATGGCACCGGAATCCTTGGCCTGTTTGAGCTGGGTGCCCAGCTGGGAGCCGTCGATCGCGCCCACGATGATGACCTTGGCACCCTTGGTGACCATGGCGCTGATCTGGTTCTGCTGCTCGGACACGCCGCCGTTGGCGAACTGCACGTCAGGCTTGAAGCCAGCCTCGCTGAGGCCCTCATTGAACAGCTTCTCCGCGAGGACCCAGTTTTCACTGGTCTTCTGCGGAAGCGCGACGCCAATGGAGGCGCCCTCTTCGAATCCGCCAGCACCCTCGGTCCCGCCGCCGGTTGTGGTCTCGGAGCGGCCGCAGCCCGTCAGCGCCAGTGCTGCGATGGCAGCTACCGCTGCGGCCTTTCCTGCTTTACCAAACATACGCATTGTTGGTTCTCTTTCTCTGTTGTGGTGAAACGCTATTCAGGCTGTAAGGCTTAGGCTTCCCGGGCAATGGCTTCCTTGGTGGAAGTGGTCTCGTCCGGCTGGAGGGGGTTGCTGGGCCCGCCGCCGGAGGCGCGGCTGCCGCCGGCGTTCCTCATCAGCAGGCCGATGATCGACTTCTTGCCCTGGCTCTTGTTGTAGACGTCGAACGCGACGGCGATCAGGAGCACCAGGCCCTTGATGATCTGGGTGAGGTCCGCGCCAATGCCCAGGAGCTGCAGGCCGTTGTTCAGGACTGCCATGACCAGGCCACCGATGATGGATCCGACCACGGTGCCCACACCGCCGGTGACAGCTGCACCGCCGATGAAGACTGCGGCGATGGCGTCAAGTTCCCAGCCGACGCCGTCGAACGGTCCGGACGCGGTGGAGCGTCCCACGAAGATCATGCCTGCCAGGCCGGCCAGCATGGACATGTTCATCATGACCAGGAAGTTGACCTTCTTGGACTGGACGCCGGACAGTTCGGCGGCGTGACGGTTGCCACCCACTGCATAGACGTGGCGGCCCAGGACGGTGCGGGAAGAGATGAAGCCGTAGATCAGGACCAGGACTGCCAGGATGAGGCCGGGGATCGGGAACGACGTGCCGGGCCGACCGGTGGCGAAGAGGTACGTGGCGTAGAGGATGGCGGCCGCGATCAGGACCAGTTTCAGTGCGGTGACCCACATTTCCGGGACCTCCGCGCCCAGGGCCTTGGCGCGTGCACGGGAGCGGAGTTCGCCCCACACCACGAACGCAGCGGCCGCGATGCCCAGCAGGAGGGTGAGGTTGTTGAACCCGGTGTTCGGGCCGACTTCGGGAAGGTAGCCTGCCCCGAGGTACTGGAAATCGCTCGGGACCGGGATGGTGTTGGACTTGCCGACGAACTGGTTGAAGCCGCGGAACAGGAGCATGCCGGCGAGCGTGACGATGAATGCGGGTATCCCCACGTAGGCGACCCACCACCCTTGCCAGGCGCCGATCAGCGCCCCGAGCGCCAGGCCCAGGAGCACGCCGGCGTACCAGGGGATGCCCCAGTCCCTGATGGCCAGGGCAACGGTGACCCCTACGAAGGCTGCAATGGAGCCCACGGAGAGGTCGATGTGCCCGGCGATGATGACCAGGACCATGCCGATGGCCAGGATCAGGATGTAGGAGTTGCCGTTGAAGAGGTTGATGACGTTGCCGGGGGTGAGTGTCCGGCCGTCGGTGGCGATTTGGAAGAAGGCGATCAGTGCCACCAGGGCGAAGATCATGCCGAACTGGCGGGTGTTGCCGCCAAACAGCTTCTTGAGGGCGTTCATGGTGTCAGTCCTTGTGTCCGGAAGGTTCTGGGATGATCCAGAGGGTCAGGCGGCTTCGGCTTTTCGTGCGGAGGTCATTAGTTTCATCAGGCTTTCCTGGCTGGCCTCGTCTTTGTTGAGGACGCCGGTGATGGCGCCTTCGAAGATGGTGTAGATGCGGTCGGACAGGCCCAGGAGTTCGGGGAGCTCCGAAGAGATGACGATGACCCCCTTCCCCTGGTTGGCGAGTTGCTGGATGATGCCGTAGATCTCGTACTTGGCGCCAACGTCGATGCCGCGGGTGGGTTCATCCAGGATCAGCAAGTCCGGGTCGGTGAACATCCACTTCGACAGGACCACCTTCTGCTGGTTGCCGCCGGAGAGCTTGGCAACCCCTTCCTCCACGGACGGGGTCTTGGTGCGCAGCGACTTGCGGTACTGCTCAGCCACCGTGAATTCCTGGTTGGGATCCACCACGAAGTTGCGGCTGATCTTCCGCAAGTTGGCAGCCACCGTGGTGGTCTTGATGTCGTCCAGCAGGTTCAGCCCCAGGGACTTGCGGTCCTCCGTGACGTAGCCCAGCCCGGCGTCGATGGCCTGGCGGACGGACTTCAGGGTGATTTCCTTGCCGTCCTTGTAGATCTGGCCGCTGATGAACCGGCCGTAGGAGCGGCCGAAGACGGAGCGGGCAAGCTCGGTGCGGCCCGCGCCCATGAGCCCGGCGAACCCGACGATTTCGCCCCGCCGGACGAAGAAGCTGGAGTTCTTGCAGACCAGCCGGTCCTGCACATTGGGATGCCCCACGGTCCAGTTCTTGACCTCGAAGAACACCTCGCCGATCTTGGGCGTGTGGTCCGGGAACCGGGATTCGAGCGCGCGGCCCACCATGCCCTTGATGATGCGGTCCTCATCCACGCCGTCGGCCTTCACGTTCAGCGTTTCGATGGACTTGCCGTCACGGATGATGGTGATCTCGTCGGCGATCTGCTCAATCTCGTTGAGCTTGTGGGAGATGATGATGCTGGTGATGCCCTTGCCCTTCAGGCCCAGCATCAGGTCCAGCAGGTGCTGGGAGTCAGACTCGTTCAGCGCTGCAGTGGGCTCGTCCAGGATAAGGATCTTCACGGACTTGTTCAGGGCCTTGGCGATTTCCACCAGCTGCTGCTTGCCGACGCCGATTTCCTTGATGGGGGTATCCGGGTCCTCGCGCAGGCCCACCCGGGCCAGGAGGTCCAGTGACCGGAGCCGTGCTTCCGCCCAGTCAATGACACCGCGCTTGGTGGGTTCGTTGCCCAGGAAGATGTTCTCCATGATGGACAGTTCCGGGATCAGCGCCAGCTCCTGGTGGATGATCACGATGCCGGCCTGCTCGCTGGCCCGGATGTCCCGGAACTGCTGGACCTGCCCCTGGTAGACGATGTCGCCGTCATAACTGCCGTAGGGATATACCCCCGAAAGGACCTTCATCAGGGTTGATTTGCCGGCGCCGTTCTCACCGCAGATCGCGTGGATCTCTCCCGCTTTAACCCGCAGGCTTACGTTATCCAACGCCTTCACGCCGGGAAATTCCTTGGTGATGGACCGCATCTCGAGGATGATCGGTTCGTTTTGCGTGGCCTGGGACGTCATAAGCCCTAACCCTCCAATGCAATGACTTCTTTGTCCGGCCGGCAAAGCGCAGGGCCGTCTGATGAAAAAGTAAACTGGATCACAGCTGTTGTCGTCAAGTCTTGAACGCAATTGCCGGGTAACGAAACGGTCTAGCTTTTCCTGATTCCGGCATGCTGGAACACCAGCGCCGCCGCCCCAAGCGCTTCGGCACGGTCCCCGAGGGAGGACATGGTCAGGGTGGTGGTTTCGCCGATCACCGGCACCGCGTGCCGCACGAGGCCGCGGCGGATCGGATCCAGCAGCAGGTCGCCGAGGCCCGCCAGGGGCCCGCCCACAACGATCACTTCCGGGTTGATCAAGTTGGCAACATTGCCCAGGGCGCGGCCCACGGACAGACCTGCGTCGTCCACGACGCGCAGCGTCGCGGGGTCCCGGTTCAAGGCCTTCCGGACGATGTCTGCAGGCGTCAGGGGCCGGTCCTCCCCGCGGCTAAGGAGCTCGATCATGGTGGTGGTGGAGGCGATGGTTTCCAGGCAGCCACGGTTCCCGCAGCGGCAGACAAGGCCCTGCTCGTGAATGGTCGCGTGGCCTATCTCGCCGGTGATCCCCACGTTCCCGTAGTAGGGGGCGCCGTTGAGGATCAACCCTGCGCCAATGCCCGAACCGATCTTCAGGAACATCAGGTTGCTGACCCCTGTGTGCTGCCCCCAGGTCACCTCCGACCACGCGCCCAGATTCGCGTCGTTGTCAACAAGTACGGGGATTCTCAAGGTTTCCTCAAGGTGCTGGAGGATGTTGATACCCACCCATTCGGGAAGGATGGCCCCCTGCGCCACGGTTCCGGTCCGGCGGTCGATGGGTCCAGGAATTCCGACGCCGGCACCCACCACGGCGGACCGTTCAATGCCGCTGTCCTGCAACAGTTTGTCCAGCAGGACGACGGCGGCCTGGATCCCCTCCTCTGCCTGGTGGCCGAGGGGAAGCATCACCGATTCCTCCGCAATGATGTGGTAGCTGAGCGAAGCGAGGACCACCCGCAGATGCCGCCGGCCAAAGTCGATCCCCACCGCCACGGCACCGTTGCTGTTGAGCCTGACGTTCAGCGCCCGGCGGCCGGAACTGGTGATCGGTTCCGTGGATGCGAGGCCCGTGTCCAGCATGATTTTGACGATGTTGGACACCGTTGCGGTGGAGAGGCCCGTCTGCCGGGCAAGCTCTGCCTGGGTGGACGGACCGCCCATCAGGCTCTCGATGATCCGCTGCTGGTTCAACTGCCGCAGGGCAGACTGGGAACCCGGATTTTTTGGCTTGCTCCTCGTTGAGCGCGGGGTTGCGGACATGCTAAGAAGATTGCCCTATCCGCAGTCTTGGCGTCAAGAAGTTAACGCATAACTGCTGCAGCGCAGTATGTCGGACGGTCGGGACGATCCGGCCGCCTAGCTTCGCCCTCCGGTGCAAATGGCCCCGCCCTTTGCCCGGCCCCTCTGGCTACGCTGGGAAGAACGGCCCGTCACGCGGCCGCTCCAACGATGGAAGGTGGTAGCGGTGCTGCTGGCACTCTTGCAGGCAAACTCTGCAGTCCTTGATCCTAAGGCCAACTGTGCCGTCATCGATGCCGCCGCCCGGGAAGCAGCAGCGGCCGGCGCCCGCGTGCTGGTCACCCCGGAGCTTTTCCCGGTGGGGTATGCCCCCCGGAAAGTCCGGTCCGGGCTGGATCCGGCAATCCTCCCCGTGCTTCGCGAAAGGCTCGCCGCCACCGCCCGCCATCACGGCATCGGGCTGGTCTACAGCCTTCCCCGTGTCACGGCCGAGGGGGACTGGCAGATCAGCGCCACCCTGCTGGCTGCGAACGGGGACGTGCTGCTGGAGTACGGGAAAGTCCATTTGTTCGGACCCGACGAGCGTGCCGCCTTCAGTCCGGCAGCAGAGCGTCCCGCCGTCGTGGATTTCCAGGGGATCCCCACGTCCATGGTCATCTGCTACGACGTGGAATTCCCGGAAGCCGTGCGCGCCGCGGCGGCCGGCGGTGCCGAGCTGCTGTTGGTGCCCACGGCACTGGCCCACGGGTTCGACGACGTCCCCCAGGTGCTGCTGCGGGCCCGGGCACTCGAAAGCCAGCTGACCGTCGCGTACGCCAACCATTCGGGAGTGGAGGACGGGTGCAGGTTCCTCGGCGGAAGCGTTGTGGCCGGGCCGGACGGGAAGCTGCTGGCAGCAGCGGGGGAAGGGCCGCAATTGCTCTTCACGGAAGTGGACGCGGAAGCGGCGAAGCGTGAGCGGGCCGCCGTGCCCTACCTGGACGAGCGCCGCCCTGACCTCTACCGCGCCTGGGAAGCCTAAGCGCCTGTACCGCCCTCCAGCGCTGTGCTGCTGGGCAAAGCCACAGAGTCGGCAAACTGCAGGGCGATCCATAGTTCGGCCCGCGTTCCCGCTTGCGCCAGGTCCACATCAAGGATCTCCGCCAGGGCGTTGATCTGCCGGCGGACGCTGTTCCGGTGCAGTCCTGTGTCCTTGGCTGTCGCGTCCCAGTTGCCGTTCGCGCCCAACCATGCACGGAGGACCTGGAGCTGGGCTTGGCGGCGCTCCGGCTCCTGACCAAGAACAGGCGCCAGCAGGCGGGAAGCCAGCATCCCGCCTGCCTCACCGCCCAAAAGGCCCATGACGGACCACGTCAGTTCTTCTTCCCGGACGGTGGTCCCGGTGGCCTGGACCCGGGGACGCAATGCCGAAGCGCTGCGGTAGGCGGCGGCAAGGACTGGCAGTTCCGTGGCCCGGCCCACCACCAGCCGCCAGCCCAGCTGCTCCACCTCGGCCAGCAGCTGGTCGTCCACCTTCAGCCGTGTCACGGCGGCAAACCCGTAGTCCGTGAGTTCCACCATTTTCGTATCGAACAGCCGCCGCCACTGCAGCAGTTCGCGCACGGGACCGTCGGCGGCTGCCGCTGCCTTGGGCCGGATTCCCTGTACCACCCGGACCAGCCCGCTGCGGGTGCCTCCAACGCTCTGCGCCAGCAGGTCCCTCATGGTGTTCAGCTCCGTGGTGCTGGCCCCTGCAATGCTTTCCGGATGCAGGAGCAACGCCGTGGCCAGCTGGCTGGGAGCCAGGGAACCACTGGTCCGCTGCCGGACCAGGAGTTCCAGCAGGCCCACTACTGAGGAGACCACGTTGTTCTGCGCCGGGGTCAGCGGTTTGTCCGTGCCAAGCAGCAAGCCGCCCAGGGTGGCGTCCCTGGTGCTCCGCAGCGGGTGGCCGAACACCAACGCTGATCCGGGAACATCAAAGGCTTCGGTCTCCACGCGCGGGCCGCTTCCCGTGAGGAGCCTTTTGACCAGCGGCTGGAGCGTGGAAAGTTCGACGGCGGTGCCTGCCCGGGCGCGTACCCTGCCGTCCGCGCCAACCAGGATGGCCCATGCCGGAACCCGCTCCGCCAGGGCCGCTAGCAACTCGTGCTCCGGCCGTGGCGACAGGACCGCCCGCATGAGATGGCGGTTGGTCTCGGCGAGCTGGCGGAACACCTGGGCGTTTCCTGATTCCAGCAGCTTGGAGAACTCGAGTCCCAGCGCAGCGAACGGGATGCTGGCGGGCACCGCCACCAGCGTCAGGCCGTGTTTCCGGCAGGCCGCCACAACATCACCGGGCACAGCGTCGAAGTACGGTTCGAGGCCGAACCCGAGTGCCGCTACTCCCGCCGCGACGAGGCGGCGGACGTAGGCGTCGGCGTCGGCCCCCTCTGCGGCTCCAGCACCGCCGCGGCTCGTGCCGCCGTCGTCACCGGGGCCGCTGCCCCCACGCCTGAAAGGAAGCCCGGCGGTCAGCACGAACTCGCCATCAAGCAGGTACGGCGTAGGGTCCTCAAGCTCACTCGGCTCCACCCACCGCAGGGGAGTGTGGCCATTGCCGGCATCGTGCAGCATCGCCACCCCGGCCGGCAGCCGGGCCAGGAACTGGTTCAGTGTCACCGCGTCCAGCTGGGCAGGCAGCCCGCCGGAAGCGGACTCGCTCTCTGGTGCATTGCGTCTCATGAGTGAAGACTATAGGGCATTTTGCACAGCTTGAGATGCGGCTCACACCCCTACGCTAGGGGAGGGGAAAAACCAGTCCAACCATCCACCGACACGAACGGACGTCAACGATGACTGTGCCTACACTTTCGGGCCAGGTACCTGCCCGCGCGGCCGCCCGCCCCACCCTTGGAGCGCAGCTGCTGCGCCGTAAGCCCATCGCCCAGATGGTCAACGAGGCCGAGTCCGGACAAGGCGGACCCCGCCTTGTCCGCAGCTTCGGCGTCCTGCAGCTGACCATGATCTCCGTGGGCGCGACGCTGGGCACCGGCATCTTGGTTATCCTCGGTGAATCCGTGCCCCTGGCCGGTCCCGCCATCTGGATATCCTTTGCGATCGCCGGGCTGGCCGCGCTGCTGTCCGCGGTGTCGTATGCGGAAATGGCCGGCCTGGTGCCCGTGTCCGGCTCCAGCTATTCCTACACTTACGCCACCATGGGCGAGGGCATGGCGTGGATCTGCGGCTGGTGCCTGGTCCTTGAGTACGCAGTGTCCGTAGCCGCCGTGGCTGTTGGCGCCGGGCAATACGTGAACGAAGCCCTGGCCGTGTTCGGTACAGCACTGCCGGACGCCTTCTCCCAACCCCCGGGCGACGGCGGCATGGTCAACATCCCCGCCATGGTCATCGTGGTGCTGGCCACCGTCCTGCTGGTCCGCGGCGCCAAGGAAAGTGCCTGGATCAACTCCGCCATCGTGGTGGTCAAGGTAGGCATCCTGCTCTTCTTCTGCGCCGTCGCCTTCACCGCCTTCAACGCAGGCAACTTCGAACCGCTGCTGCCGATGGGTGCCGCCGGTGTTTCCGCCGCCGCGTCCCGCGTCTTCTTCTCCTACATCGGTTTCGACGCCGCCTCCACCGCCGGAGAGGAAGCCCGGAATCCCAAGCGTGACCTGCCGCGTGCCATCATGCTTTCCATGCTGATCGTCACCACCATCTACGTGCTGGTGGCAGTCGCCGCGATCGGTGCCCGTCCCTGGGGCTGGTTCGACGGCACCGAGGCCGCCCTGGTGAAGATCCTGGAAGAGACCACCGGCCAGCCGTGGATTGCCCTGGTCTTCGCCGTAGGCGCCGTCCTGGCAATCGCCAGCATTGTCCTGACAGTCCTGTACGGCCAGACCCGCATCCTGCTGTCCATGTCCCGCGACGGACTCATTCCTGCCGTCTTCGGCCGCGTCTCCCGACGCACCGGCACCCCGGTGGCCGGAACGCTGCTGGTGGGCATCGCCGTCGCGCTGACCGCCGGACTGGTGCCGCTGGGCGCGCTCGCGGACGCCACCAGCATCGGCACCCTGTTCGCTTTCGCCCTGGTGAATGTGGCGGTCATCTACCTCCGCCGCACGCGGCCCGAACTGGAACGGACCTTCCGGGTTCCGCTGTTCCCGCTCACTCCCATCCTTGGCGCGCTGATGTGCGGCTACCTGATGGCCAACCTCGGCGCAGACACCTGGGTGACCTTTGCCGTGTGGATGCTGGTGGGCCTGGCCGCCTACCTCGCCTACGGACGGCGCAACTCCAGGGTGGCGGCCCTGGATGAGGGGGAATACCGTGAATTGTCCGCCATGTCCCTTAACAAGTCCTGACCGTCCCCAGCCACTTACCGACGCCCCGAATAACAAAAGGCAGACCTTCCATGACCATCGCCACTGAACTTCCGGCCTCCGACCCGTCCAGCACCTCCACCCTGACGGAGGACGGCGTCAGCCGGCGCCCGGAAGAGCAAACCGCGCCCATCACCATGCTCAATCCGGACTTCCCGTTCAGCTACGACCACTACCTGGCGCACCCGGACGGGCTGGGATCCGTTCCGGAGGACATGCTGGGCACCGAAGTTGCGGTTATTGGTGCGGGGCTGTCCGGCCTGGTGACGGCATATGAGCTGATGAAGCTCGGCCTGCGCCCGGTCGTCTACGAAGCGGACCAGATTGGCGGGCGGCTCCGCACCGCCGCCTTCCCGGCTGCCCCGGGCGTGGTTGCGGACCTGGGCGGCATGCGGTTCCCGGTCTCCGGCAGGGCGTTCTACCACTACATTGACCTGCTGGGCCTGGAGACGCAGGATTTCCCCAACCCGCTTGCCGAGGCCACCTCCAGCACGGTGATCGAACTTGCGGGCAAGAAGCACTACGCGGAGAAGCCCACCGACCTTCCGCCCTTCTTCCGCGAGGTTGCGGACGCGTGGAAGTCGGCAGTGAATGACGGCGCCAAGTTCGCGCAGATGCAGGACGCCATCCGTGCGCGGGACACGGCCCGTATCAAGGAGCTGTGGAACGAGTTGCTGCCACTGATGGACGAGCAGACGTTCTACGGGTTCATCGCCGCCAGCGAGTCCTTCAAGAAGGCAGGGTTCGCGCACCGCGAGGCATTCGGGCAGGTGGGCTTCGGCACCGGCGGCTGGGATACCGACTTCCCCAACTCCATACTGGAAATCCTGCGGGTGGTGTACACGGACGCGGACGACCAGCACCGGCTCATCCGCGGGGGAGCCCAACGGTTGCCCGAGGCACTGTGGCAGCACGCGCCGTCGGGCATGAGGCACTGGCCCGAGGGCACCTCGCTGGCGTCACTGCACTCCGGCTCGCCGCGCGGCGCCGTCGGCAAAATCAGCCGCGACCCGGACGGGAACCTGCGGGTCCGCGAGCGGTGGGGCCGCGAAGCCAGCTACCCGGCCGTGGTGACAACCTGCCAGTCCTGGCTGCTGTCCACCCGGATCCACACCGAAGAGGCGCTGTTCCCGGCGGAGCTGTGGACCGCCATCGAGCGCTCTCACTACATGCAGTCGTCCAAGACGTTCGTGATGGTGGACCGGCCGTTCTGGAAGGACATCGACCCGGAAACCGGCAACGAGGTCCTGTCCATGACCCTGACCGACCGGCTCAACCGCGCCACCTACCTGCTGGACAACGGCCCGGACCAGCCCGCCGTCATCCTGCTCTCCTACACGTGGAACGACGACGCGCTGAAGTGGCTCGCCCTGGACGCAGACGAGCGGGTGGAACTGATGCTGCACTCGTTGGAGCAGATCTACCCGGGCGTGGACATCGCCAGCCACATCGTGGGCCAGCCAATCACTGTGTCCTGGGAGGCGGACCCCAACTTCATGGGTGCCTTCAAGGCCAACCTGCCGGGGCACTACCGCTACCAGCAGCGGCTGTTCACGCACTTCAAGCAGGACCGGCTGCCCGAGTCCCAGCGCGGCATCTTCCTCGCCGGCGACGACGTCTCCTTCACCGCCGGCTGGGCCGAAGGTGCGGTGACGACGGGCCTGAACGCGGTGTGGGGCGTGGTGAACCACCTGGGCGGTTCGTCGGCGCCGGCCAACCCCGGCCCGGGCGAACTGCTGGACGCCATCGGCCCTATCAACCTGGACTGATTCAGGCGTGCATCTCCCGGTGCTGCGCCGCGAGCTCGACGTACCGGGCAGCGTTGGCGCGCACGCCGTCGTACTCCTCATCAGTGAGTTCACGGCGCACCTTCCCCGGAACGCCCGCCACGAGCGAGCGGGGCGGGACCACGGTTCCTTCCAGGACCACGGCGCCGGCCGCCACCAGCGAGCCGGCGCCGATCACCGCGCCGTTGAGGACCGTGGCGCCCATGCCGATCAGGCAGTCGTCCTCCACCGTGCAGCCGTGCACGACGGCGGCGTGCCCCACACTGACGCGCTCGCCTACCGTGCAGGGGAAACCAGGATCGGCATGCAGCACCACGTTGTCCTGCAGATTGCTGCCCGCGCCCACCGAGATGGCAGCGGTGTCGGCCCGCACGGAGACGCCGTAGAAGGCGCTGGCGTCCGGGCCCAGGCTGGCGTTGCCGATGAGGGACGCCGTAGGAGCAACGAAAGCTGATTCGTGGACTGCCGGGCTGCTGCCGGCGAAAGGGTACAGGGGAGCCATGGCAACACCCTAGGCCACTCCCGGGCGGGCTGGCTTGTGTGCCCCAAGTATGACTCTGTCGTCCGCGCCTCGTTGGGGGAGCCTGGGGTGCGGAGGACCAGGAACTGGTAGTGCTGGGTCCAGGCGCCCCGTCCAGGCCCTGAGTCGTCCCCGGTTCAGGCCGGCCTCGTGGTCCGCGTGCTTCGGTGCGTCAGCCATCGCTTCAGCCTAGGGCCGGGCGGCTGGTTCCGGAGCTAGTTGAAAACCACCGTCCGGTTGCCGTCCAGAAGCACCCGGTGTTCAGCGTGCCACTGCACCGCCTGTACCAGGGTGCGGCCCTCGACATCGCGGCCCATCTGCACAAACTGCTCAGGGGTACGGGCGTGGTCCACGCGGATGACTTCCTGCTCGATGATGGGCCCCTCGTCCAGCGCGGCCGTGACGTAGTGGGCGGTGGCGCCGATCAGCTTCACGCCGCGTGCGTGGGCCTGGTGGTACGGCTTGGCACCCTTGAACGAGGGCAGGAACGAGTGGTGGATGTTGATGGCCTTGCCCGTCAGTTCGGTGCACAGCTCATCGGACAGGATCTGCATGTAACGGGCCAGGACCGTCAGCTCGACGTCGTGCTCGGCGATCAGGGCCCGCAGCTTGTCCTCGGCCTGGGCCTTGGTGTCCTTGGTCACGGGGATGTAGTGGAACGGGATCCCGTAGAAATCGGCCAGCCCGGCCAGGTCCTGGTGGTTGGAGACGATGGCCGGAATCTCCACCGGCAGGGTGCCGGAACGCTGCTGGAACAGAAGGTCGTTCAGGCAGTGGGCGGACGTGCTGGCCATCACCAGGGTGCGCACCTTCTGGCCCACGGCGTGCAGGCCCCACTGCATGCCGAAGGCCTCAGCCACCGGCTCGAGCGCGGCACGCAGCTCCGCTGCGGATGCCGCCGTCGTCACTTCCACGCGCATGAAGAAGTTCCCGGTGGCGGGGCTGCCGTACTGCTGTGAGTCCAGAATGTTGCAGCCTGCCACCAGCAGGGCACCTGCTACGGCGTGGACGATTCCGGGCCGGTCGGGGCAGGACAGGGTTACTACATACGCTTGGTTCAGCTGCTGTTCACTCACGCGTACAAGCCTACCCGCGCGGCGGGCACCGGTTTTGGTAGGCTGGAAGGGTCGCAACTGGCGTTGGGTGGCTAACCACCAGGGAGCGGCAATCACGAAGACCACGGATCGTACGCCTGGGCCGAGGGTCATGTCTTGCCGGAAGTGGGGCTGCACTTCGTCCAGTGCTGCAGCGCCATGCCCCGCGCTTTCACGCCCGTTCATCAACGCGGTGCGAAGACGCGCCAGCCGGTAGCCTGACCTAAGCAGTGCCCAATCCCTAGCCAGGAGTTCTCCGTGACTACCACAGCCACCTCAACCACAGCCGTCAGCAACCAGCCGCTGGCCGAGCTGGACCCCGAAATCGCCGCAGTCCTGGACCAGGAGCTTGGCCGCCAGCGCGGCACCCTGGAGATGATTGCCTCCGAAAACTTCGCGCCCCGCGCCGTGATGGAAGCCCAGGGCTCCGTCCTCACCAACAAGTACGCCGAAGGATACCCGGGCCGCCGCTACTACGGCGGCTGCGAGTACGTTGACGTCGCAGAGCAGCTGGCCATCGACCGGGTCAAGGCCCTGTTCGGCGCCGAGTACGCCAACGTCCAGCCGCACTCCGGCGCGCAGGCCAACGCGGCAGCCCTCTCCGCCATGATCACCCCCGGCGACAAGATCCTGGGCCTGTCCCTGGCCCACGGCGGCCACCTGACCCACGGCATGAAGCTGAACTTCTCCGGGAAGCTCTACGAAGTAGCGGCATACCAGGTGGAGGAAGACACCTTCCGCGTGGACATGGACAAGCTCCGCGAACAGGCCATCAAGGAAAAGCCGCAGGTCATCATCGCCGGCTGGTCCGCCTACCCCCGCCACCTTGACTTCGCAGCCTTCCGCTCCATCGCCGATGAAGTGGGCGCACTGCTCTGGACGGACATGGCACACTTCGCCGGCCTGGTTGCCGCCGGCCTGCACCCGAGCCCGGTCCCGCACTCCGACGTCGTCACCTCCACCGTGCACAAGACCCTCGCCGGTCCGCGCTCCGGCGTAATCCTGGCCAAGGAACAGTGGGCCAAGAAGCTGAACTCCAACGTGTTCCCGGGCCAGCAGGGCGGACCGCTGATGCACGTCATCGCCGCCAAGGCCGTGGCCTTCAAGATCGCCGGCACGCAGGAATTCAAGGAGCGCCAGGAGCGTGTCCTTGAAGGCGCCAGGATCATCGCCGACCGCCTGAACCAGGCGGATGTCGCCGAGGCTGGCGTCTCCGTCCTGACCGGCGGCACCGATGTGCACCTGGTCCTGGTGGACCTGCGCAACTCCCAGCTGGACGGCCAGCAGGCCGAGGACCTCCTGCACTCGGTGGGCATCACCGTCAACCGCAACGCCGTGCCGTTCGACCCCCGCCCGCCGATGGTCACCTCCGGCCTCCGGATCGGCACCCCGGCGCTGGCCACCCGTGGATTCGGCGCTGCCGAATTCACCGAGGTTGCCGAGATCATCGCCACCGCCCTGAAGGCTGGCAGCAGCGCCGACGTCGAGGCCCTGCAGGCACGCGTCGACAAGCTGGCCGCGGACTTCCCGCTCTACCCGCAGCACGAGCAGTGGTGACCCATGCCTGAAACCACAACTGCACAGATCCTCGACGGCAAGGCTACCGCCGCTGCCATCAAGGCCGAGCTGACCGAACGCGTGGCCGCACTCAAGGCCAAAGGCGTCGTTCCCGGCATCGCCACTGTGCTGGTGGGCGCGGACCCGGCTTCGCAGCTGTACGTCTCCATGAAGCACAAGCAGTCTGTGCAGATCGGGATGAATTCGATCCAGCGCGAGCTTCCGGCAGATGCAACCCAGGCGCAGGTGGAGGCCCTCATTGATGAACTCAATGCGGATCCCGCCTGCCACGGGTACATCGTGCAGCTGCCCCTGCCCAAGCATTTGGACACCGACGCCATCCTGGAGCGCATCGACCCCGCCAAGGACGCCGACGGCCTGCACCCCACCAACCTTGGCCGGCTGGTGCTGAACGTCAACAGCGAGATCACCTCGCCGCTGCCCTGCACCCCCCGGGGCGTCATCGAACTGCTGGAGCGGAACGGCTACAGCCTTGCGGGCAAGCACGTGGTGGTGGTTGGCCGGGGCGTCACGATCGGCCGGTCCATTGGGCTGCTGCTCACGCGCCGGAACGTCAACGCCACCGTCACCCTGACGCACACCGGCACCACGAACCTGTCCGGGCTGCTGCGGCAGGCCGACGTGATCGTGGGCGCCGCAGGGGTGAAGCACATCGTCAAAGCGTCCGACGTCAAGCCTGGCGCGGCCCTGCTGGACGTGGGCGTCACCCGGGAAACCGATCCTGAAACGGGCAAGAGCAAGGTCCACGGCGACATTGACCCCGCCGCCGCCGAGGTGGCGGGCTGGATTTCGCCGAACCCCGGCGGCGTTGGGCCCATGACCGTGGCGCTCCTGATGACCAACGTGGTGGAAGCCGCGGAACGCCAGGCAGGCATCACAACCTAGTTCCCTTCCAGTGCGCACGACGGCGGCGCGGCACCTTTCGCACAAAAGGTGCCGCGCCGCCGTCGCCCGTTAATCCCCTCCGGCACGCCGGAACTGCAAGTCCCCTTCCACATCCCCTGGCCCTCCACTAGTCTGCGGAGGGTGCACAACGAAGCCATCCTGCCCGCGGGCGCACAGGCAGGCAGCCCGCCGCCGCGCGGCACAGTCATCGCGGCCGAGAACCTGACCAAGACGTACGGCGACGTGGCGGCGGTGGACGGCATCTCGTTCACGGTCCCGGCGGGCGAGTCCTTTGGCCTGCTGGGTCCCAACGGTGCGGGCAAGTCCACCACCATGAAGATGATCGGCGGGGTCACCGGGCGCACGTCGGGCAGCCTCAGCATCATGGGCCTGGACCCGGATTCCTCGGGGCCGGAAGTGCGGGCGCACCTGGGTGTGGTGCCGCAGCAGGACAACCTGGACGAGGAACTGCGCGTCCGGGACAACCTCATCGTGTACGGGCGCTACTTCGGCCTGCCGCTGAGCTACCTGCGGCCCAAAGCCGACGAACTGCTGGAGTTCGCCCAGCTGGCGGACAAGGCGAAGTCCAAGGTGGACGCCCTCTCCGGCGGCATGAAACGGCGCCTCACCATCGCCCGCTCGCTCATCAACGAACCACGCATCCTGCTGCTGGACGAACCCACCACAGGCCTGGACCCGCAGGCCCGGCACGTCCTGTGGGACCGGCTGTTCCGGCTCAAGGAGCAGGGCGTCACGCTGATCCTGACCACGCACTACATGGACGAGGCGGAGCAGCTGTGCGACCGGCTCATCGTGGTGGACAAGGGACGCATCATGGCCGAGGGTTCCCCGGCCAAGCTCATCCGGGAGCATTCCACCCGCGAGGTGGTGGAACTGCGGTTCGGATCGGAACGGAACTCCACCATCGGCGCGGAGCTGGACGGCCTCGGGGAACGTCTGGAGGTGCTGCCGGACCGGGTGCTGATTTATGCGGACGACGGCGAGGGCGCGCTTGAGCAGGTGGCGTCCCGCGGCCTGCGGCCGCTGACCTCGCTGGTCCGGAGGTCGTCACTGGAGGACGTCTTCCTTCGGCTTACAGGCAGGAGCCTCGTTGACTGAGCCGGGGCTGCCTGGCCCTTCCGCGCTGCAGGCGCACGGCCCTGAAGTCGCCGCCGCCAAGGCCCGCCGCTGGGGTGCCTTCTACTTCGCAGAGCAAGTGCTCCGGGTCATGAAGAACTACGGCTGGTCCATCCTGATGTACAGCGTGGGCCAGCCGGTCGCCTACCTCTTTGCCATGGGGGTAGGACTTGCCACGCTGGTGGACGGGCAGGGTGCCGACGCTTTCGGTGGAGTCAGCTACCTGACCTTCATCGCGCCGGCGCTGCTGGTGTCCGCCGCGGTGATGACGGCCGCCAACGAGTTCACCTTCCCGGTGATGGCCGGCTTCAAATGGCGCCGGACCTACTTTGGCCCCCATGCGTCCCCGCTGACGCCGGCCCAGATCGCGGCTGGCCACATCATGGCCGTGACGCTCCGCCTGCTCCTGCAGTCCGCTGTCTACTTCGCCGCCGTCGCGCTGTTTGGTGCCGCCCCGTCCGGCGGGGCGTGGGCAGGCATCCTGGTGGCAACACTCGCCGGGCTGGCCTTCGGGCTGCCGCTGATGGCCTATTCCGCGTCCATCACCGAGGACAAGGGCCAGTTCGCCCTGGTGATGCGGCTGATCGTGATGCCGCTGTTCCTGTTCTCCGGCACCTTCTTTCCGCTGGACACGCTCCCGCTGGCGGTCCGCTGGATCGGCTGGATCTCACCCATCTGGCACGGCACCGAACTGGGGCGCGTGGCCAGCTACGGCTACCAGGAACCGCCGCTGCTGACCCTGGTGCACGTGGGGGTCCTGGCGGGCCTCGCCGTGGTGGGCTGGGTCCTGACCCGGCGCCGGTTCGCGGCAAGGATGGGCCAATGAGCCGGACAGCACCTCCGGCAGGGGGACGAAGCGCCACCGAGGAAGCCCTCAACAGGCATTTCGGCAGGCTCTATTCGGGCAACGCCAGGGCGGTCATTTCGCGCGGGCTGATGGCCACCCGGAGCAGCAACTGGCTGGTCATGCTGTCCGGGTTCTTCGAACCGGTCCTGTTCCTGCTGTCGATGGGTGTGGGGCTGGGAGCCATCGTGGGGACGGTGGAGGGCCCGGGCGGCGGCGAGATCAGCTACGCGGCCTACATCGCACCGGCCCTGCTCGCCGTCTCGGCCATGAACGGGGCTGTGTACGACTCCACGTGGAACGTCTTCTTCAAGATGCACTTTGCCAAGCTGTACCAGGGCATGCTGTACACCTCGCTGGGACCGCTGGATGTTGCCCTGGGCGAGATCTTCCTGGCGCTGCTGAGGGGGATGCTCTACGCCACCGGGTTCACCGCCGTCATGGGGGTGATGGGGCTGATCACCTCGCCCTGGGCGCTCCTGATGGTCCCGGCCTCGGTGCTCATCGCGTTTGGCTTCGCCAGCATGGGGATGGGCATTACCAGCTTCCTGAAGACCTTCCAGCAGATGGACTGGATCAACTTCATCCTGCTCCCCATGTTCCTCTTCAGCGCCACGTTCTATCCGCTCAGCGTCTACCCGCAGCCCATCCAGTGGTTCATCCAGGCCATGCCGCTTTGGCACGGGGTGGAACTGCTCCGCCAGATCAGCGTGGGGACCTTCACTGCCGCAACACCCCTGCACGTTGGCTATTACCTGGCGATGACCGCCGTCGGCATGCTGCTGACCACCCTGCGCCTGCGGGCCTTGTTCCTCAAGTAGTCCCCGGGCCCAACCACGTCGCGCCAACTGTCGTTTTGGTGCCCCATAACGACAGTTGGCGCTACTGGGTTGGGGGAGGGAGGCGCTGTTCGCCGGAGGTGGAAGCGGACGGGAGCACACCCCGGGGTTTGAGAGAATAGGTTCATGCAATCTCTGGGCAGCTCCAAGTCATCCGCCAAACCCGCCAGGGGCGGTTTCTCCTTGTTCCGCATCAGCGGTCCCGGGCTGATGGTCCTGGTGACGGCGTTCGTTGTGGCCGTCATCTTCGCGGCCAACCAGAACGACGTCGTGGGCTGGGTTGTTGCCGTGATCGCCCTCTTCTGGCTCCTGCTGGCATGCTTCGTGGTGTTCAGCATCCAGAAGGCCGCCAAGAAGGCCGGAGCCAAGCTGACTGAAGCCCAGAATGCCTTCACCACGGCAGCCGGCCGTGGCCCGTCGTCGTCCGCGGTCAACCATGGCGGGACGCGCGTCGTGTCCGAACGCAGCGAGGCGGACGAGGTCCGCGACCTTAAGCTGGACCACTCGTTCAAGATCGTGCAGGTGCAGGTCCGCGTGGTGGAGGACGAGCGTGCCAAGGGAGCCGCGGCCAACCAGGACACCATTAACCGTGCCCTGGAAACCATCGAGATCACAGCCACCAATGCCCGCGACATGATCAAGTCGTCGGGCGGCAGCGGAGAACCGGTCACCGGCACCATCATCGACTAGAGTGGAGCGGGTGAGCTCGGCATTGAAGAAGGACCACCTTCGCATCGCATCGGTCAACGTCAATGGCCTTCGGGCCGCCTACAAGAACGGCATGGCGGCCTGGCTGGAACCGCGCGAGGTGGACATCCTTTGCCTCCAGGAGGTCCGGGCCCCGGACGCGGTCGTGCGCCAGCTGCTGGGTGATGGCTGGCACATCCTGCACGCTGAGGCGGAAGCCAAGGGCCGCGCAGGGGTGGCTATCGCCTCCCGGGAAGAGCCCCTGGCCACCCGGAACGGCATCGGTGACGACTACTTCGCTACGGCCGGGCGCTGGGTGGAAGCCGACTTCCGGCTGACCGACACTGCCGGTGAGCGCGTGCAACTGACTGTCGCCAGCGCCTACGTGCACTCCGGCGAGGCGGGCACGCCGAAGCAGGATGACAAGTACCGCTTCCTCGACGCCATGAGCACCCGCCTGCCGGAACTGACCAAGCACAGCGACCACGCCCTGGTGGTGGGGGACCTGAACGTGGCCCACACGCCGTTGGACATCCGGAACTGGAAGGGCAACCTGAAGAAGGCGGGCTTCCTCCCGGAGGAACGCGCCTACTTTGACCGGTTCTTCGGTGAAGAGATCGGCTGGCACGATGTCCACCGCACCATGTCCGGTGAGATGGACGGGCCCTACACCTGGTGGTCCTGGCGCGGCAAGGCCTTTGACAATGATGCAGGCTGGCGCATCGACTACCACATGGCGACACCCGCGCTGGCAGCCTCGGCGATCTCCGCCGTCGTGGACCGGGCTGCCTCCTACGACACCCGCTTCTCCGACCATGCACCCCTGGTAGTGGACTACCAGCTCTAAGCCCGCAGCTCCAAGCCCCGAAAGTTTCCTTCCCATGACTAGCCAGACCTCCCCGGCCGCCAAGAAGCGCATCCTCTCCGGTGCCAAGCCCACTGCGGACTCACTGCACCTCGGCAACTACATCGGTGCCGTCCGCAACTGGGTGGACATGCAGGCGGAGTACGACGCCGTCTTTTTCATTCCTGACCTCCACGCCATCACCGTCGACTTCGACCCCACGGACCTGGCCAGGCGAACCCGGATTGTGGCCGCACAGTACATCGCCGCCGGCATCGATCCGGACAAGAGCATCTTCTTCGTCCAGTCCCACGTGCCCGAGCATGCGCAGCTGGCATGGGCGTTGAACTGCATCACGGGCTTTGGTGAGGCCTCCCGGATGACGCAGTTCAAGGACAAGACCCAGAAGTCCGGTGCGGACGCCGCCACGCTTGGGCTTTTCGCGTACCCCACCCTGATGGCAGCGGACATCCTGCTCTACCAGACGGACCTGGTTCCGGTAGGGGAGGACCAGCGCCAGCACCTGGAACTGACCCGCAACCTGGCCCAGCGCTTCAACACACGGTTCGGGACAACGTTCACCGTTCCGGAGGCGACGATCGTCAAGGAAACCGCGAAGATTTACGACCTCCAAAACCCGAGTGCCAAGATGTCCAAGACCGGCGAGTCGCCCAACGGGGCCATCCAGCTGCTTGAGGACCCCAGGATCGCGGCCAAGCGCATTAAATCCGCAGTGACGGACGCGGGCACCGAGATCAGGTTCGACCGCGAGGAGAAGCCCGGGGTTTCCAACCTGCTGACCATCTACTCCTCGCTGACCGGCAAGTCCATCGCGGAGCTGGAGGCGGAGTACCAGGGCAAGATGTACGGCCACCTGAAGGTTGACCTCGCCGAAGTGGTGGTCGAGTTCGTCACCCCGCTGCGGGACCGCACCAACGAGCTGATGTCTGACCCGGCAGAGCTGGACCGGCTGCTGGCCCTCGGTGCTGAACGAGCCCGCGAGATTGCCTCGGCCACCCTTGGCCAGGTGTATGAGCGCATGGGCTTCCTGCCCTCCCTGAGCCTCGCGGGAGTCCGCTAGGGCCATGGCATCCAGCGTAGGCGTCATCCTGGGGTTCCCTCCTGACATTGCGGAGGAGCTGCAGCGCTGGCGGGCGTCCTTCGGCGACCCGCTGGCGGATGTTGTGCCTGCCCACATCACCCTGGTGACCACCACGCCCACGCATGACTGGGACGCCACGTGTGAGCACGTGCGCGAGGTGGCGCGCCGGCAGAGCCCGTTCATGGTGACGATCGCCGGCACAGGGACTTTCCGACCCGTTTCACCGGTGGTCTTCATCAACGTGGAGGAAGGGTTTGAGGACTGTGTTGAGCTGCACGGGAAACTCCAGCAGGGCCCGCTCCAGCGGGAACTTCCCTTTGCCTACCATCCGCACGTCACCATCGCCCACGACGTCGCCCCGGAAAGCCTTGATGAGGCGGAAACGGCGCTGAAGAACTACAGGGCCACCTTCCCCGTGGTTAGCATGGGTCTTTACGAGCACGATGCAGACGGCATTTGGCAGCTACGGGAAGAGCTGGACTTTGGGAGCGAAACTGACAACCACGCCGGCACCAGATTCGCGGAAGCCGCCGCGGAAGCCGCAGCCAAAGCAGGCGGAGCAGCAGCCTCTTCCCACTGAACGTGCCCAGCTGAAGCTTGCCGTCATCCAGAAACGGATTGACTGGGGAAGGGCACGCAGGTCCGGCGGAGGCCCCCTGGCCGCAATGATGGCCATGTTCCAGTGGATCCTGGCCCGGCTCAACGTATTCCGGCCGATGCGCGCGCTCCGGCACTACACCCTTCAGCGCGGACCGCTGATGAGCGCCGGCATCGGCTTCAACATGTTTTTCTCCATCACCGGCCTCCTCACAACCGGCTTCTCCATCGCCGGCCTGGTCCTGCGGGGACAGCCGGCCCTCCTGGACACGGTGATCAGCAGTGTGGCATCGAGTGCGCCCGGGCTCCTGAAGCTCAACGGCGGCCCCGGGCTGGTGGATCCGCAGGACCTGCTGAATCCGGACGGGCTGGGTTGGACAGCTGTGATCGGCTCGTTGGTCACTGTGGTCACCTCGCTGCGCTGGATTTCCGGTATCCGGGAGGGGCTGCGCGGCGTCCTGCAGCTGGCGCCGCTGACGGTCAACCCCATCCTGCTGAAGCTGCGGGATGCCGGAACGCTGCTGCTGCTGGGTGTTGCGCTGGTGATCAGCGCGGGAGCTTCCCTGGTGTTCGGAGCCGCTGCGGGGTGGGTCTCGGACTTCCTACGGCTCGATGACGCGCTGGCGGGGCCGTTGGCCACCTCCGTAAAGATTGCTGTTCCCCTGGTCCTGGGCTGGGCAACGGCGCTCATTATGTACAAGTTCGCTGCGAGCCTCAAACTGTCCCGCAGGGCACTGCTGGAAGGCACCGTCCTGGCGGCGCTGGGCACGGGCGTGCTCCAGATCTTCAGCACCGAACTGCTGGCAGGCGCCAGCCGCAACCCCATCCTTGCGCCGTTCGCCATCATCATCGGCCTCCTGATCTGGTTCAACCTGGTGAGCCAGGTGTACCTGATCTCTGCAGGTTGGGCTGCCATCCGGGAAGCAGACCTTCGGCACGGCCCCTCAGGTCACGACAAGGGCATGTGGGGCGCACGCCAGGTGCAGCCGGGAAAAGTACCGGTCCAGCCCGGGAAGGCCCCGCTCTACTCCGAGGACGGCAAAGCCGCTACTGCCCGGCGTCGAGGTACTGGTCGGCCCACGCAGCGATAATCCGTGCGGCCCGTGCCGCCTGTCCCTTGCCCGTCAACAGATGGTCGCTGCCCTCCAGGGACACAAAATTGCGCGGGTGGCGGGCCGTCTGGAAGATGGTGCTGGCATTCTCGATTCCCACGGTGTTGTCCGTGGGGGAGTGGAGCACCATCAGTGGCTTGTGCAGCTGCCGGATGCAGTCTGTAAGGTCAGCCCTCTCCAGGTCCTCCACGAAGTGCTTGCGGATCTCCACCCGCTTGCCGCCAAGGTCCACCTCGGCGCTGCCCTCACTCAGGATCTTGTCCAGCGCAGCGTCAAAGACATGCGCAACATGCTTGGGCGAGAAGGGGGCGCCGACTGTTGCGACGGCGTCGAGCTCCGGAATCTCCCTGGCGGCGGCCAGCACCGCGGCGCCGCCGAAAGAATGCCCCACCAGCAGGGAAATCGCCTTTCCTTCATTCCGCATGAACTCGGCAGCCTTGACCGTGTCCGCCACCTTATGGCTGAACGAACCCGCGGCCCACTCCCCGCTGGAACCGCCAAGGCCCAGGTTGTCGAAGCGCAGCATGCCTACGCCGCTGTCCGCCAGGGCTTTGCACATCCGGGAAGCCGACGGTGCATCCTTGCCCAGGGTGAAGCCGTGCGAGAAGACGCCCCAGCCCTTCACCGGGCCTTCCGGCACATCGATAATGCCGGAGAGGATTTCCCCCGTGGAGCCGGCGAACGAGACTTTTTCCGAGCGGGACACCGCGTCCCCTTTCTATCGTTGATACGACGACGGCGCCGCTCACCGTACGTTTTCCGTACAAGGTGGGCGACGCCGTCGTCCGCTTGATCCCTGGTCAGATCTTGCGGGAAAGAATTGCCTGCTTGACCTCGGCGATAGCCTGCGTCACCTGGATGCCGCGGGGGCATGCCTCGGAGCAGTTGAATGTGGTGCGGCAGCGCCACACGCCTTCCTTGTCGTTCAGGATTTCCAGGCGCATGTCACCGGCATCATCGCGGGAATCGAAAATGAAGCGGTGTGCGTTCACGATGGCCGCCGGGCCGAAGTACTGGCCGTCGGTCCAGAACACCGGGCAGGAGGACGTGCACGCGGCGCACAGGATGCACTTGGTGGTGTCATCGAAACGCTCTCGGTCCTCGGCGGACTGCAGGCGTTCCCGGGTGGGCTCGTGGCCCTTGTTGATGAGGAACGGCATGACCTCGCGGTAGGACTGGAAGAACGGCTCCATGTCCACGATGAGGTCCTTCTCCACCGGCAGGCCCTTGATGGGTTCCACCGTGATGGGCTTGGACGTGTCCAGGTCCTTCAGCAGGGTTTTGCAGGCCAGGCGGTTGCGGCCGTTAATGCGCATGGCGTCGGATCCGCACACGCCGTGGGCGCAGGAGCGGCGGAAGGACAGGCTGCCGTCCATCTCCCACTTGACCTTGTGCAGGGCGTCCAGGACGCGGTCCGTGCCGTACATGGTGAGGTGGAAATCGTCCCAGGTCGCCTCTTCGGAGACCTCCGGGTTGTACCGGCGGACGCGCATGTGCACATCGAACGTGGGGATTTCGCCGCCACCGCCGACGCCGGCAGGCAGTTCAATCTTTGAGGCTGGCTCAGCGATTTCAGCGGTCATCTTAGTACTTCCTCACCATCGGCTCGTAGCGGGTAAAGACAACCGGCTTGGTGGCCAGGCGGATGCCGGCAATAGCTTCTGCCGATCCGTCAGCCGGCGCGTGGTCGTCCTTGTACGCCATGGAGTGCTTCATGAATTTCTCGTCGTTGCGTTCCGGGAAGTCTTCGCGGAAGTGTCCGCCGCGGGATTCCTCACGGTGCAGGGCGGCCACGGTCATGACCTTGGCCAGTTCCAGCAGGAAGCCCAGCTCCACGGCTTCGAGCAGGTCCAGGTTGAAGCGCTTGCCCTTGTCCTGGACGTTGATGCGCTTGTACCGCTCCTCGAACGATGCGATGTCGCGCAGAACCTGGTTCAGCGTCTCGGCGGTACGGAACACCTGCATGTTCGCGTCCATGGTGTCCTGCAGTTCCTTGCGGATCTGCGCCACCTTCTCATCGCCGGTGCCGTTGCGGGCAATGTCCAGCAGTTCGGTGGTGTACGCCGTCGGGTTCTCCGGCAGTTCCACAAAACTGGCGGTCTTGGCGTACTCGGCAGCAGCGATGCCCGCACGCTTGCCGAACACGTTGATGTCCAGCAGCGAGTTGGTACCCAGGCGGTTGGAACCGTGCACGGACACACAGGCCACCTCACCGGCGGCGAACAGGCCGGGGACAACGGTGTCGTTGTCCTGGAGGACCTCAGTTTCGATGTTCGTCGGAATGCCGCCCATGGCGTAGTGCGCCGTGGGGAACACCGGAACAGGCTCGGTGTAGGGCTCGACGCCAAGGTAGGTGCGGGCGAACTCGGTGATGTCCGGAAGCTTGGCGTCGATGTGGGCCGGCTCCAGGTGGGTCAGGTCCAGCAGCACGTAGTCCTTGTTCGGGCCGCAGCCGCGGCCTTCACGGACTTCGTTGGCCATGGACCGGGCCACGATGTCACGGGGTGCCAGGTCCTTGATGGTGGGGGCGTAGCGCTCCATGAAGCGCTCACCCTCCGAGTTACGCAGGATGGCACCTTCACCGCGGGCAGCCTCGGAGAGGAGGATGCCCAGGCCGGCCAGGCCGGTCGGGTGGAACTGGAAGAACTCCATGTCCTCCAGCGGAATGCCCCGGCGGAAGGCGATGCCCATGCCGTCACCGGTGAGGGTGTGGGCGTTCGAGGTGGTCTTGAAGACCTTGCCGGCGCCGCCGGAAGCGAACACCACGGACTTGGCCTGGAAGACGTGCAGTTCACCGGAGGCGAGGTCGTAGGAGACCACGCCCGCCACGCGCTTCTGCTTGTAGGGGGTGCCGTCCTCGCGGACCGCGTCCTCTTCAACCGTCAGGAGGTCCAGCACGTAGTACTCGTTGTAGAACTCGACGTTGTGCTTGACGCAGTTTTGGTACAGCGTCTGAAGGATCATGTGGCCCGTGCGGTCCGCCGCGTAGCAGGCGCGGCGGACGGGCGCCTTGCCGTGGTCGCGGGTATGGCCGCCGAAGCGGCGCTGGTCGATGCGGCCTTCGGGCGTGCGGTTGAACGGCAGGCCCATCTTTTCCAGGTCCAGCACGGCGTCGATGGCTTCCTTGGCCATGACCTCCGCGGCATCCTGGTCAACCAGGTAGTCGCCACCCTTGACGGTGTCGAACGTGTGCCATTCCCAGTTGTCTTCCTCGACATTGGCAAGGGCTGCACACATGCCACCCTGGGCCGCACCGGTGTGCGAGCGGGTGGGGTAGAGCTTGGTCAGTACTGCTGTGCGCGCACGCTGACCTGATTCGATCGCGGCGCGCATGCCAGCGCCACCGGCACCGACGATGACGACGTCGTACTTATGGACCTGCATACCAGATGCTCTTTCTCTCAAAATTCGCTATGGAACAACGGGGCGGCGTTGCCTGCTCCGCAAAACAGGGCCCGCGGAAAAGCCCGCGGGCCCGGGATGATGCCGGTGCTAGGCAGGGCAGAATCCGCCCGGCAGGGGAACGCCATCCACGACGGGGCACGGATCGAAGGTGAAGATCACCAGGGTGCCCAGGACGATGATGACCACGGTGGCGGAGTACAGGACAGTCTTCAGCCAGCGGCGGGTGGTGTCCTTCTCTGCGTAGTCATTGATGATGGTGCGCACGCCGTTGGTGCCGTGCAGCATGGCCAGCCACAGCATGGCCAGGTCCCAGAACTGCCAGAAGGGATCCGCCCACTTGCCGGCCACGAAGCCGAAGTCGATGGCGTGGATGCCTTCGCCCACCATGAGGTTCACGAAGAGGTGTCCGAAGATGAGGACCACCAGCACCACGCCGGAGAGGCGCATGAACAGCCAGGCGATCATTTCGAAGTTGCCGCGGGTGCCGCCGTTGCGCCGGTACTGGGGGGCTATCCGCCCGCTGCGGGGGCTCTCGATGGTTGCAGACATGGCTTAGTGGCCTCCGAGGGCGAGGGACAGATGGCGGATGGAGAAGGCAACCATGGTCACGACCCACAGGCCCAGGACTGCCCACAGCATCTGCCGCTGGTACTTGGCACCCTTCTTCCAGAAGTCGACTGCGATGATCCGCAGGCCGTTGAAAGCGTGGAACACGATGGCGGCGACAAGCCCGGTTTCGCCAAGGGCCATCAAGGGGTTCTTGTATGCACCGATCACGGCGGTGTAAGCCTCGGGAGACACACGCACCAAGGAGGTGTCCAAAACGTGGACCAACAAGAAGAAAAAGATCACTACACCGGTAATACGGTGTCCTACCCAGGACCACATGCCTTCACGGCCGCGGTACAAGGTGCCAGCTGGTTTTGTCGGCACTGATAAACCTCCCTGCAACACAGCGGCGCTGGCATGAGATCCACGCGGGGGGAACGCCTGCTGCGAGAGCACTCGTAGCTCAGGCCTAAATCTAGGCTCAGCTAACAGCTTATTCAATTTAGGAACGCCTTGGTGCCCTGTAGTGGCGCGGATTTCTGAAAATTATGAGACAAATGCCACACCGCCCGCCCGGTTCATGGCCACACTGTGTCAGCGCTCGGTTCACGCCGGAGGCTCCAGCGGCTCGTCAGCTAAAGTAGGCGGTGATGAGTACAGACAAAGTGACAAGCCCGGCATCACCCCTTGACCGCTTCATCGCGGTGATCCCGGCCGGCGGAGTGGGGACCCGCCTCTGGCCTCTGTCACGAGCCGCAGCTCCCAAGTTCCTCCACGACCTCACGGGTTCGGGCAGTACGCTGCTGCGCGCCACCTACGACCGGCTGCACCCGCTGGCCGGTAGTCGGATGCTGGTTGTCACTGGCAAGGCGCACCGCGATGCAGTGTGCCGCCAGCTTCCCGAGGTCACGGATTCGGATCTGGTGCTCGAGTCCGAGCCCAAGGACTCGGCGGCAGCCATCGGGCTTGCCGCGGCCATCCTGCACGAGCGCGATCCCGGAACCATCATGGGTTCCTTCGCCGCCGACCAGGTGATCAGCCCGGACGATCTCTTCCAGGCGGCCGTCCGCGAGGCCATCCACACCGCCGCCGCCGGCAAGATCGTAACCATCGGCATCAAGCCCACGCACCCATCCACCGGTTTTGGGTACATCCGTTCCGGCCAGGACCTCCACATCGACGGCGCACCCAGCGCGCAGGACGTGGTGGAGTTCGTGGAAAAGCCGGACGAGGTGGTGGCGCAGCAGTACGTGGACAGTGGCAACTACGTGTGGAACGCTGGCATGTTCGTTGCGCCGGTTGCGCTGCTGCTCAAGCACCTCGAAGCCAACCAGCCGGAACTGTTCCAGGGCCTGCAGGAGATTGCGCGTGCCTGGGACACCCCTAACCGGGACCAGGTCACGTCGCGCATCTGGCCCACCCTGCCGAAAATCGCCATCGACTATGCCGTGGCGGAGCCCGCCGCGGAAGCCGGGGACGTCGCCGTCGTGCCCGGAACCTTCCGCTGGGACGACGTCGGTGACTTCGCCTCCGTGGGCAGGCTCAACTCCGCCAAGGAAGTGGATGACGTGACTGTCCTCGGCGAAGGCGCGCGCGTGTTCACCGAGAACTCCAGCGGCGTGGTGGTTACCGACACCAAGCGTGTGATCGCCCTGATCGGCATCCAGGACGTGGTCATCGTGGACACCCCCGATGCCCTGCTGGTCACCACCATGGCCAACTCGCAGCGGGTCAAGGCAGCCGTTGACGCCCTCAAGGCCAGCGGCGACACGGACGTCCTTTAACCCAAAGTTTGCCTGCAGTTCTTGCCGTCACGGTTGCCCGGGATGTAACGCGGTAACCGTGATGGCCTGTATTGCGTCCATCCTCGCTAGAGTGATGAAGTGCGCAATTACACTACTGAAGCCGAGCCCACCGCCCTGGTGTCGCCCTGGCTCGAACCGCTCCTGCCGGAACTGATTGAATTCCGCCGGGACCTGCACGCGCACCCCGAACTCTCCTTCAAGGAGTACCGGACCACGGACAAACTGGCCGAGCGCCTCGAGGAGGCCGGCCTGAAACCCCGCCGCCTCGAGGGCACCGGGCTCACGGTGGACGTCGGCGACGGTCCCATTGCCACCGCCCTGCGCGGCGACATCGACGCCCTGCCCATCATCGAGGAAACGGGCCTGCCGTTCGCGTCCAAGAACCACGGCGTCACCCACGCGTGCGGCCACGACGTACACACCGCCACCATGCTTGGCATTGCCCTGGTACTGCACCGCATGCACCAGGAGACCCCCCTGGGCGGGACCGTCCGGATCATTTTCCAGCCTGCCGAGGAGACCATGCCGGGCGGTGCCCACGCCTGCATTGAGCAGGGCGTCCTGGAGGGCGTGCCCCGCATCATGGCGCTGCACTGCGACCCGCGCATCGAAGTGGGCAAGATCGGAACGCGCATCGGGGCCATCACCTCGGCATCGGACACCATCCGGATCGAGCTTTCCGGCCGGGGCGGGCACACCTCCCGGCCGCACCTGACGGAAGAGCTGGTGTTCGCCCTGGCCCAGATCGCGGTCAACGTTCCCGCCGTCCTGTCCCGCAGGGTGGATGTCCGCAGCGGAGTGTCCGTCGTCTGGGGCCAGATTTCCGCCGGATCCGCGCCGAATGCGATTCCCGGCACCGGCTACATGGCGGGAACCATGCGCTGCCTGGACCGCGAGGCCTGGCACGAGGCCGGCGAGCTGCTGGACGAGGTGGTCCACCAGGTGGCGGCGCCCTACGGTGTGGACGTCCGGCTTGAACACACCCGGGGTGTGCCCCCGGTGGTGAACTCCGAACACGAAACGGCGATCATTGAGGCAGCCGCGCGCGCGGAAATCGGCGAGAGCGCCGTGGTGCTGACGCCCCAGTCCATGGGCGGGGAGGACTTTGCCTGGTTCCTTGCCGAGCTCCCCGGCGCCATGATGCGCCTGGGCACCAAGACCCCCGGCGGCGAGGAATATGACCTGCACCGCGGCGACTACATCGTGGACGAGCAGGCCCTGGGCCTGGGCATCCGGGTCCTCACCGCGGCCGCCCTGCGCACCATCCGCGACTTCTAAACGCTTTTCGGGAAAGCCCGACGCCGGCACGTGCTGAAGTGCCGGCGTCGGGCTTTTTCATTCCTTACCTGCGCCTCGGAGCTGGGTAAGTTGTACACAACTTAGTTGCGCGCTACTGTTGTTGCCATGAGTGAAGCTCCCCGCCTGGACCGCCAGGTCTGTTTTGCGCTCTACTCCGCTTCCCGCGCAGCAACCGCCGTATATCGTCCCGTCCTGGAAGACCTGGGCCTGACCTACCCGCAGTACCTGGCCATGCTGGTTCTCTGGGAGAACGAGCCGCGGGGCGTGAAGGAACTGGGCGATGAGCTCGGCCTTGACTCCGGCACTTTGTCGCCGCTGCTCAAGCGGCTTGAGGCCCTTGGCCTTGTTGAGCGGCGCCGGTCCGGCGAGGATGAGCGCCGGGTGGCCATCCACCTCACGCCCGCGGGGAGGCGCCTGAGCGGAAAGGCCTCCGCCATTCCCCAGCGGCTCGCCGACGCCGCAGGGCTCACGGCCATAGAGCTCGAGCAACTGCGCGAAACCCTGGGCAAGCTCACCGCCGCCCTCCACGCTGCGCTTTGACCGCCTTCCCGGAACCACCCCATGAGTATTGATCCCGACAGAACGGATATATCATGAAGCCCCTTTACACTGCAGTTGCCCTTGCCTCCGGCGACGGCCGCGACGGCACCGCCCGTACCCGTGACGGCAGGCTGGACGTTTCCCTCGCCAGCCCGGTTGAACTCGGCGGCACCGGCGACGGGACCAACCCGGAGCAGCTCTTTGCCGCCGGGTATGCCGCGTGCTTCCACTCTGCCCTCCGCCTGGTGGCACGCCAGGAACGCGCCGACCTGACGGATTCCGCAGTGGCTGCCAAGGTGCACCTTGGCCGACTTGACGGCGGGGAGGGCTTCGGCCTGGCCGCCGAACTGGAGGTTGCGCTGCCTGCCCTGGACCGGGATACAGCCGAGGCCCTGGTTGCCAGGGCACATGAGATTTGCCCCTACTCCAATGCCACCCGCGGCAATATCAGCGTGGACATCAAAGTCCTGGAGTACGCGGCGTGAGCGCGGCCACCCTTCCTGCCGCCACCCGGGAAATTCGCCTCGCCTCCCGCCCGGTGGGCCGTCCCGCAGCAGCAAACTTCCGGCTCGCAGAATCGCCGCTGCCCGCGCTGGGCGACGGGCAGGTCATGGTGCGGAACCTCTTCATCTCTGTTGATCCCTACATGCGCGGCCGCATGAACGACGTCAAGTCCTACTCGCCGCCCTTTGCCCTCGACGAAGCACTCGACGGCGGTGCGGTGGGCGAGGTGATCGCGTCCCGTTCCACGGCGCTCCAGGAGGGCGACGTCGTCGTACATTCGCTCGGCTGGCGGGAATACGCCGTCCTTGACGGGGAAGCCGCGAAGCCTGCCCGCACCGACCTGGCGCCGGCGTCGGCCTTCCTGGGCGCCCTCGGCATGACCGGCCTGACCGCCTACGCGGGACTGCTCAAGGTCGCCGAGTTCAAACCGGGCGACGCCGTGTTTGTCTCCGGTGCGGCAGGAGCCGTCGGCTCGCTGGTGGGCCAGATCGCCAAGGCCATGGGTGCCTCCCGGGTCATCGGTTCTGCGGGTTCCCCAGCCAAGGTAGCCAGGCTCCTGGAGCTTGGCTTCGATGCCGCCTTCGACTACCACGACGGTCCGGTGCGGGACCTGCTTGAAGAGGCGGCCGGCAGCGGGGGCATCGACGTCTACTTCGACAATGTGGGCGGAGAGCACCTTGAAGCTGCCCTGTCCGTGCTGAACGTTGGGGGACGGGTGGCCATGTGCGGCGCCATAGCCCAGTACAACTCCACGCAGCCCACGCCGGCCCCGCATAACCTGGCGCTGGCCATCGGGAAGCAGCTCACCCTCCGCGGCTTCCTGGTGGGCGGCCAGCGGCAGCACTCCGCAGAGTTCGCCGAGAAAATGTCAGGGTGGCTGGCCGACGGCACCGTCCGGTACGACGAGACCATCGTGGACGGGCTGGAAAACGCTCCGCAGGCATTCATGGACCTGCTGGATGGTGCCAACACGGGCAAGATGCTGGTCAGGCTCTAGCGCCTCCGCGTGCCCTGCCCAGTAGGGGTGCCGTGCGAACACGCCACCCCTACTGATTGGTAACAACTTGTAAACAATCTCAAGGAAGTTGCCCTGCCGTGCTATTGGACGTGGCGCAGGCCACTAAAGTGGGTGCCATCAGTGCGCTCCGGCGCAGTGCTGCGAGCCCTCAGTGAAAACAGAATTTCAGTGCAGAAACGGACACTCATTGAATTCGAGCCGTAGCGCCACTCTCTTCATCCTGGAGGAATCTTGATGTCATCACTGCGTGCACACCTCAAGCGCGGTTCCGTTGCCGGCCTGGCCACGGTGGGCGCCACAGCGCTCGTGCTGGCCGGTTGCGGTGCGCCTCCCGAAGCCGGCGGCGGCTCCACTGCCGGCGCCAGCGACTACACGGGCTGCATCGTCTCGGACTCGGGCGGGTTCGACGACCAGTCCTTCAACCAGTCCTCCTACGAGGGGCTGAAGAAGGCCGAGGCGGACCTGGGAATCAAGGTCAACCAGGTGGAGTCCAAGACCAACAACGACTTCGAGCCGAACCTGCGGGCCATGGTGACAGCAGGCTGTGACCTCACGCTGACCATCGGCTTCCTGCTTGGCGACGCGACCAAGAAGCAGGCCGAGGCCAACCCGGACAGCCACTTCGCCATCGTCGACTACAGCTACGACCCGCCGATCAGCAACGTCAAGCCGATCATCTACGACACCGCGCAGGCCGCGTTCCTGGCCGGCTACCTTGCCGCCGGCACCACCAAGACCGGAACCGTGGCCACGTTCGGCGGCATCAAGCTTCCCACCGTGACCATCTTCATGGACGGCTACGCGGACGGCGTGAAGTACTACAACGAGCAGAAGGGCAAGGACGTAAAGCTCCTTGGCTGGAACAAGGAAGCCCAGGACGGCAGCTTCACCGGCGACTTCGAAAAGCAGGACGTTGGCAAGCAGCTCACCCAGAACTTCCTGGACCAGGGCGCGGACATCGTGATGCCCGTTGCCGGGCCGGTGGGCAAGGGTGCCGGTTCCGCCCTCAAGGAAGCCAAGGCTGCCGGCAAGGACGTCAAGCTCATCTGGGTCGACTCAGACGGCTACCTCACGGCCCCTGACTACAAGGACATCATGCTGTCCTCGGTCATGAAGACCATGGGTGAGGCTGTGGAAGCCGTGGTGAAGGATGACAAGGAAGGCAAGTTCAGCAACGAGCCCTACGTCGGTACCCTCGCCAACGAAGGCGTCCAGCTGGCACCCTTCCACGATCTTGACTCCCAGGTTCCTGCGGACCTGAAGTCCGAGCTGGAGCAGATCGAGAAGGACATCATCGACGGAAAGCTGAAGGTGGAATCCGCGGCCAGCCCGAAGGCCTGATTCCTGCCTGAGCGCCACCGCCCGGCCCGTTACCGACAGGCCGGGCGGTGGCGCTTTTTGCTGGCCGCATTTCGGGCCCGCCGCCCGCTCATCCTCCGGCTGCACCCACTAGGCTGGTGCTGCAGCCTCATATCCCGTCCGGTGGACCACCGGACGCTTCGAGATTGGTCAGAGTTTTGAAACTTGAACTCAGAGGGATCACCAAACGATTTGGCACGCTGCTGGCCAACGACCACATAGACGTGGTGGTTGAACCGGGACAAATCCACTGCCTGCTCGGCGAGAACGGGGCAGGAAAATCAACCCTGATGAATGTGCTGTACGGGCTGTATGAGCCCACTGACGGGGAAATCCTCGTTGACGGCAAACCCGTAACCTTCCGCGGACCGGGCGACGCCATGGCCGCCGGCATCGGCATGGTGCACCAGCACTTCATGCTGGTCCCTGTTTTCACGGTGGCCGAAAACGTGGCCCTGGGCGCTGAGCCCACCAAGGCCGCGGGCTTCCTGAACCTGGACGAAACCCGCCGCCGGATCAAGGAGATCTCGGACCAGTACGGGTTCGACGTCAACCCCGACGCCCTGGTGGAGGACCTTCCGGTGGGCGTCCAGCAGCGCGTGGAGATCATCAAGGCCCTGGTCAGGAACGCCAAGGTCCTGATCCTTGATGAGCCCACAGCCGTCCTGACGCCGCAGGAGACCGACGAACTCCTGGACATCATGCGCCAGCTGAAGTCCGGCGGTACCTCGATCGTCTTCATCTCGCACAAACTGCGGGAGGTCAAAGAGGTGTCCGACACCATCACGGTGATCCGGCGCGGCAAGGTGGTGGGTTCGGCCGATCCCTCCGCCGCCACCTCGGAGCTGGCCTCCATGATGGTGGGCCGTGCTGTCAGCCTCAACCTGGACAAGGCGCCGGCAAAGCCCCAGGAAAAGTCGTTCGTGGTGCGCGACCTCACGGTGATCGCACCGAACGGCCAGCATGTGGTGGACGGACTCAGCTTCGACATCGCCCGGGGCGAGATCCTCGCCATCGCCGGGGTGCAGGGCAACGGCCAGACCGAGCTGACGGAAGCCATCCTTGGCCTGCAGGAGCGGGTCTCCGGTTCGGTCACCCTCGACGGCAAGGAACTCCTGGGCCGCCCCGTCAAGGAAGTCCTCAAGGCCGGCGTCGGTTTCGTGCCCGAAGACCGCAAGGTGGACGGCCTGGTGGGGACCTTCTCCGTGGCGGAAAACCTCGTCCTGGACCTGTATGACAAACCGCCGTTCGCCAAAGGCATCAGCATGAGCCCGGCAAGGATCCTCGAAAACGCCAAGGCACGGATCGGCGAGTTCGACGTCCGCACCCCCTCCGCGGCCGCGGCCGCCGGGACACTGTCCGGAGGCAACCAGCAGAAGGTGGTGATGGCGCGGGAGCTCTCGCGGCCCCTGCGGCTGTTCATCGCCTCCCAGCCCACCCGGGGCGTGGATGTGGGCTCCATCGAATTCCTGCACCGCCGGATCGTTGCCGAGCGCGACCAGGGCACGCCCGTCATGATCATCTCCACCGAACTGGATGAGGTGATGGAGCTGGCGGACCGGATCGCCGTTCTCTACAAGGGCAAGCTGGTGGGCATCGTTCCGGCCGGCACCAGCCGTGAAACCCTGGGCCTCATGATGGCCGGGATCCCGCCGGAGGAGCACGCGCATACTCCACAGGCCGGACCCGCCGCGGCCACAACCACCGCTTCCACTCCAGACGCCGAGGGAGACGACCATGTCTGACAACCATCCCCCCAAGCACGCGGCCGGGGAAGGGCATGGCACCACGCCTTCCGGCAAGCCCCACCACAAGGCCAGCCAGGCGGAGGAGGAAACCGCCGCCGTCGTCGCGGTTGACACCGCCGGCGGTGCCATGGAGCCCTCCGCCGTACCTGCCACCGCCCAAAGCGGACAGCTTCCGGGCGGCCCGGACACGGTGCTCCGCAGGATCTTCACCGGCAGCGGCATGGTCTCGCTTCTGGCGGTGCTGCTGGCCCTCATCATCGGCGGCCTCCTGATCGCCAGCACCGATGCGCGGGTGGCCAGCACCTCCACCTACTTCCTTGCCCGGCCCACGGACTTCCTCGCCGCGGTCTGGGACGCAGCCACGCGATCCTACGTCGCCCTGTTCCAGGGCTCGGTGTTCAACCCCCGCGGAAACAGCGTGGCCGCCCAGTTCGCGCCCTTCATGGAGACGCTCACCATCGCCACGCCGCTTATCACGGCCGGCCTGGGTGTGGCACTGGCGTTCCGGGCAGGCCTCTTCAACATCGGCGCCCAGGGGCAGATCATCGTGGCGGGCATCCTTGCCGCGTGGGTGGGCTTCGCGCTGCACCTGCCGTTCGGCTTGCACCTCCTCCTGGTCCTGGTGGCAGGGATCGTCGGCGGCGCCCTGTGGGGCGGGCTGGTGGGCGTGCTCAAGGCACGAACCGGTGCCCACGAGGTCATCCTCACCATCATGTTCAACTACATCGCACTGTATTTCCTGCGGTACCTGCTGAACACGCCGGCGTTCCAGCGCCCGGGGGAGTCCAACCCCATTTCCCCCATCCTGGACCCCACCGCCGTCTATCCGCAGATCTTCGGCACGCAATACCGGCTCCACCTTGGCTTCATCCTGGCCATCGGCGCCACCTTCCTGGTGTGGTGGCTGCTGAACCGCTCTACCGTCGGCTTTGAATTCCGGGCTGTGGGCGCCAACCCCAAGGCGGCCCAGACCGCCGGCATCAACGTTTCCCGGTCCACCATCCTCGTGATGGCCATGGCCGGTGCACTGGCCGGAATGTCCGGCGTCGCGCAGGTGGCCGGAACCGAGAAGGTGCTTACCGACGGCGTTGCCGCCACCTACGGTTTCGATGCCATCACCGTCGCGCTGCTGGGACGTTCGACGCCGTGGGGCACCTTTGCAGCCGGCCTGCTGTTCGGCGCCTTCCGCGCCGGGGCCGTCCAGATGCAGATCCAGACCGGCACCCCCATCGACATCGTCCTGGTGGTCCAGTCCCTGATTGTCCTGTTCATCGCGGCGCCGCCGCTGGTCCGCGCGGTCTTCGGACTGAACCCGCGGCGGAAGAAGCCTGCCCGTCCGGCGAAGTCCCGGCAGGCAGCAACTACCGGAGGTGCAGCATGAGCACAACAGTTTCGTCCCCGCGCCCGGGAACACCCCAGCCAGCCGGAACCGACGCCGGTGCCGCCGCCCTTTTCGCCAAGCCGGTGGGCTGGAAGACGCCCGTCCTGCTGGCAGCCTTCGGGCTGATCGCACTGGTCTTCTTCGGCCTCCTGGCCCCCAACCAGACGGCAAGCTTCGGCATCTCCACCGGCGAGGACTTCTTCCAGCTGCCTGCCCTGGCGGTGAACGCATTCGCCGGCGGCATCGTGCTGTCAGTGCTGATGCTGGGGCTGGCCGCCTACGCGGTCTACCTCAAGACCAAGGACCGGCCCGCGCCGGGCTGGCTGCCGGTGACCTTCATCGTCCTGTTCGTCGCAGCATTCCTTATCTGGGTTGTGGGCGGCGCCCGCACCCCCAGCATCTCGCTGGCCGGGCTGATCGCCGGCTCGGTCACGCTGGCCGTTCCACTCGTGTTCGGCTCGCTCTCAGGCGTCCTCTGCGAACGGGTGGGCGTGGTCAACATCGCCATCGAAGGCCAGCTGCTCGGCGGCGCGTTCACTGCTGCCATTGTGGCCAGCATGACGCAGAACCCGTTCATGGGGCTCCTGGCTGCCGCGATCGCCGGTGCACTGGTGTCCATGGTGCTGGCACTGTTCAGCATCAAGTACCTGGTGAACCAGATCATCGTCGGCGTCGTCCTGAACGTGCTCGTCTCCGGCGTCACCGGATTCCTGTTCAGCACTGTCATGCAGGAGGACAGCGAACGCTTCAACTCCCCGCCCGGGCTGGAGGCCATTGAGATTCCGGTCCTCTCCAGCATTCCGGTGATCGGCCCCATCCTGTTCCGGCAGACCCTGGTGGGTTACCTGATGTACATCGCAGTTGCGGTGGTCTGGGTGGGCCTGTTCAAGACCCGGTGGGGCCTGCGGGTCCGGGCTGTAGGTGAACACCCGCAGGCCGCGGACACCCTGGGCATCAACGTGAACGCCACACGCTTCTGGAACGTCACCCTGGGCGGTGCTGTCGCCGGGATCGGTGGTTCCTTCTTCACCCTGGTGGCCATTGACAGCTTCACCAAGGAGATCTCCGGCGGCCGCGGCTTCATCGCCCTCGCCGCCCTCATCTTCGGCCGGTGGAACCCGATCGGCGCGTTCTTCGCGGCGCTCCTGTTCGGGTTCGCGGACAACCTGCAGAGCATCGTCACCATCATCGGCACCCCGGTTCCCAGCCAGTTCATGGCCATGCTGCCGTACCTGGTGACCGTCCTCGCCGTCGCCGGCCTGGTGGGCAAGTCCAGGGGACCGGCAGCCAGCGGCATACCCTACGTCAAGGGATGACCGGCGTGGACCAGGAAACAGCAGTGGATTGGCAGGCGCTGGAAGCTGCCGCCGTCGCCGCCATGCGCAACGCCTATGTGCCCTACTCCAAGTTTCCGGTGGGGGCCGCTGCCCTCACCGGTGACGGGAGGATCGTCAGCGGCTGCAACGTGGAGAACGCCAGCTACGGGCTGACGCTCTGCGCCGAGTGCGCCCTGGTGGGCAACCTGCAGATGACCGGCGGCGGGCTGCTGCGCGCGTTCTACTGCGTGGACGGCAGCGGCAACATCCTGATGCCCTGTGGCCGCTGCCGGCAGCTGCTCTACGAATTCCGCGCCCCGGACATGGAACTCATGACCACCCGGGGCATCAAGACCATGGACCAGGTGCTGCCCGATGCCTTCGGTCCCGAACACCTGGAGGAAACCCGGTGACTGACAGCAAAGCTGAAGCCTTCGACGCCGTTGACATCATCCGCATCAAGCGGGACAAGGGCACCCTGAGTCCCGAACAGATCGACTGGACCATCGATGCCTACACCCGGGGCGCCATCGCCGACGAGCAGATGGCAGCGCTGAACATGGCCATCCTGCTGAACGGAATGAACCGGACGGAGATTGCCCGCTGGACCGCAGCCATGATCGCCTCCGGCGAAACCATGGACTTCTCCAGCCTCCGGCGGCCCGATGGCGGCTTGAAATACACCTCGGACAAGCACTCCACCGGCGGCGTGGGGGACAAGATCACACTGCCCCTGGCCCCGCTGGTTGCGGTGTTCGGGGTGGCGGTGCCGCAACTGTCCGGCCGCGGCCTCGGCCACACCGGCGGGACGCTGGACAAGCTGGAGTCCATCCCGGGCTGGCGTGCGTCCCTCAGCAACGAGGAGATGATGGCACAGCTGCAGGACGTCGGGGCAGTCATCTGCGCCGCCGGTGCCGGCCTGGCCCCGGCGGACAAGAAGCTGTACGCCCTGCGCGACGTCACCGGAACCGTGGAAGCCATCCCCCTGATCGCCTCGTCCATCATGAGCAAGAAGATCGCCGAGGGCACCGGCTCCCTGGTCCTGGACGTGAAGGTGGGCAGCGGCGCGTTCATGAAGGACGAAGCCTCTGCCCGTGAGCTGGCCGAAACCATGGTGGCGCTGGGCAAGGACGCAGGGGTCAACACGGTCGCCCTGCTCACCAACATGGACACCCCGCTGGGCCTCACGGCAGGAAATGCCATCGAGGTGGAGGAGTCCGTGGAGGTCCTTGCAGGGGGCGGCCCGGACGACGTTGTGGAGCTGACGGTCCGGCTCGCGGAGGAGATGCTCGCCGCCGCAGGGGTGCACGACGCCGATCCCGCGGCCGCCCTCAAGGACGGCCGGGCCATGGACGTGTGGAACCGGATGATCCAGGCGCAGGGCGGAGATCCCCGCGCCAAGCTGCCGGCGGCGCGGGAATCCGAGGCGGTGTACGCACCGGCTGACGGGGTCCTCGTGGAACTGGACGCCCTGGCCGTTGGCGTTGCCGCATGGCGCCTGGGAGCAGGACGCGCACGCAAGGAGGACGCGGTTCAGGCAGGCGCCGGCGTCAGGATGCACGCCAAGCCGGGCGCAGTGGTCCGGGCCGGGGAACCGCTGATGACCCTGCTCACCGACACCCCGGAGAAATTCGCGCGGGCCAAAGAGGTCCTGGAACAGGCTGTGGTTATCGCTCCGGAAGGATCAAGGCCGGCGCAGCGGCTGATCCTGGACCGCATAGCATAGGGGATCATGCAGGCCATCAATGACTTCATCCTCGCCGCAGCCGGGCAGCCCTGGGTGCTCTTCCTGGTGTTGGCGTGCTGCATCATTGACGGCTTCTTCCCGCCCATTCCCAGCGAGTCCGTGGTGGTGGGGCTGTCCGCCGTGGCTGCCACGGCGGATGTCCCCAACCCCTGGCTTTTAGTGCTCGTGGCCGCCCTGGGTGCCTTCTCGGGGGACAACATCGCCTACCTGATCGGGCGCCGTGTTGGCACCACCCGCTGGTCCTGGATGCGGCGTCCACGCATGCAAAGCGCCTTCCGCTGGGCCGGCGGCGAACTGCGGAAGCGCCCTGCGTCACTCATCCTCGTTGCGCGGTTCGTGCCCATTGGCCGGGTCGCTGTGAACCTGACGGCGGGTGCCACGCAGTACCACCACCTTCGCTTCATCGCCCTCACAACCCTTTCGGCCGTCCTCTGGGCGGTGTACTCCGTGGGGATAGGGCTGTTCTTCGGCCAGTGGTTCGAGGAGAACCACCTGCTGGGCGCCGTCATCGCCATCGTGTGCGCCGTGGCGCTCGGCATCGTGGTGGACGTGGTGATCAACCGCCTCCGGCGGCAGACCCCCGTGGTCGGACGCATGCGGGAACCCGAGGCCTGACCGGACGGAATATCACCCCCAGGGACGACGCATCCGGCCTCGGCCGGGGATAGCGTGGGAAAGGTGTTTCCCGGCCCCGGGCGTAGCGGACGGCGCCCGGGCCATGGGACACTAAGGAACGATTTCCGCTACGGCAGCGTCGCTATAGCTGCGTCATCATTGTCTAGGAGCAAGACCGCGTGGAGTTTATTAATGAGGCCGTGCTCCATGCAGCGGGCCAGTGGTGGATCTACCCGGTCCTGCTCGTGTTTTTCTTCGTGGACGGCTTCGCCATGGTGGTGCCGAGCGAAACCCTCATCGTCGCCCTGGCAGCCTTCGCCCGGCACAGCGGCGAGCCCAACCTCTGGATCCTTGGCGCCACTGCGCTGATCGGGGCGATCGCCGGGGACAACATGGCCTTCATGCTGGGACGCCGGATCGGGCTGGACCGGTGGAAATGGATGCGCCGGCCCAAGGTCAGGAAGGCCTTCAGCTGGGCGCGCTATGAGCTGGACAAACGCGGGGCGGTCCTGATCTTCACGGCCCGCTACATCCCCTGGGGCCGAGTCGCCGTCAACTACGTCGCGGGCAGCACCGGCTTCGGCCACCGCAGGTTCTTCCTGTTGGATGCCTTCGCCTGCATCACCTGGGTGGGCTACTCCATCGGGATCGGGCTGCTCGCCAGTTCCTTCCCCTGGCTGCACCACAACCCGCTGCTCAGTGCCGGCATCGCCGTTGTCTTTGCCATCATTCTGGGCATCCTGATCGACCACCTGCTCCGCTTGTGGCACAAGCACCTTGCCCGGAACGACGCCCAAGAGGTGGACGAATGGCTCGACGGCGGGCCCTCGGGTGCCCGCAACGGCAAGCCCGGGTCCGGCGTCCTTGCGCCGTCCGCCGACGGCGGGCCGGCAACACCGTAGCCGCTGGCTTTGCGCCCCCGCCCACCCTAAGGTGGGAACGTGACTGAGCCTATTGTTGACGCTGCCCCTGCCATCGATTTTGACCTGAAGAACCTGCCCAAGGTCTCGCTTCACGACCACCTGGACGGAGGCCTCCGTCCGGCCACCATCATCGAACTTGCCGAGGCAGTCGGGCACACTCTTCCGTCCACCGATCCCGTGGCGCTGGGCCAGTGGTTCCGGGAGTCGGCCGATTCCGGTTCCCTGGTCCGTTACCTCGAAACCTTCGACCACACGGTGGCGGTCATGCAGACGCATGAAGGCCTGTACCGGGTGGCCAAGGAATTTGTCGAGGACCTGGCAGACGACGGCGTCGTATACGGCGAAGTGCGGTGGGCCCCCGAACAGCACCTCCAGAAGGGTCTCACGCTGGATGAAGCCGTGGAGGCCGTCCAGGAAGGCCTGGAAGCCGGGGTCGAGGCGGTAGGGGACAGCGGCCGCGAGATCCAGGTGGGCCAGCTGATCACGGCCATGCGCCATGCCGACCGCGGCCAGGAGATCGCCGAGCTCGCCGTCCGCCACCGCAACCGCGGTGCCATTGGCTTTGATATCGCCGGCGCGGAGGACGGCTTCCTGCCGTCCCGTTTCAGGGACGCCTTCACCTACCTGGCCCAGCAGAACTTCCCCGCCACGGTGCACGCCGGCGAAGCTGCCGGACTGGAAAGCATCCAGTCGGCGCTCGTGGACGGCCGCGCGCTGCGCCTGGGCCACGGCGTGCGGATCGCCGAGGACATCATGGTGGAATTCGACGACGACGCCGAGGACACCATTGGTCTGGTCACCCTGGGCGACCTGTCGAGCTGGATCCGCGACCGCGGCATCGCGTTGGAAATCTGCCCTTCCTCGAACCTTCAGACCGGCGCGATCGCGCCCTTCGGCGAAGGTATCGACAGCCACCCCCTGGACATGCTGTACCAGCTGGGCTTCAACGTCACCATCAACACGGACAACCGGTTGATGAGCGGTGTTACCCTCACGGACGAGTTCGAGCTGCTGGTGGAGACGTTCGACTACGACCTCGACGACCTGCTCGAGCTCACCCTGAACGCCGCCGAGGCTTCCTTCCTGCCCCTGGAGGAGAAGGAGGCGCTGGTGGAGTACATCAACGACACCTACGCCAACCTTGGCTGAGCAGCCGGACCACAGCACCCCCGTGGGGGAGCTGTTGGCCGTGATTGCTGCGCTCCGCGAGCACTGCCCCTGGATGGGCGCGCTGACGCATGCCTCGCTCGTGGAGTACCTCCTCGAGGAAGCCTACGAAGTTGCCGAAACCATCGAGGCGGGCCATCCCGACGCCGAGCTCCAGGCCGAGCTGGGCGACGTCCTGCTCCAGGTGGTGCTGCACGCCCGGCTCGCCGAGGAGCGCGGGGCATTTAAGTTCGACGACGTTGCCCGCGGCCTGGCTGCCAAGATGGTCCGGCGGAATCCGCATGTCTTCCGGCCCGACGGCTCGCTGCAGGACACTTTCCCGGCCACGGTGGATGAGATCGTGCGGAAATGGGATGCGGTGAAGCGGGCGGAGCAGCCAGCGCGCACCAGCCACTTCGAAGGGATCCCGCACGCCCTGCCCGCGCTGGCCCGGGCGCAGAAGTCGGTGGACCGCGCAGCCCGCGCGGACGCGCCCCTGCCGGCAGGGACGCCCGTCCCCGCAACGGAGGAAGAACTCGGGGAGCTGCTCCTCGCCGTCGTACGCTCCGCACATGACGCCGGATTCGACGCCGAACGTGCCCTGCGGGGGGCTGTTCGGCGCTACCAGCAGGAGAAATCCCCGTCCCAACACCATCATGACGTCCGCGCCCCGGACCGGTTTCCGTAACCCGGACCACTCTCGACTACGCTGGTCCGTGACGAGTACGTCGAGTCTTTCTGCAAGATCCCCCGTTAATCGCCCATAAGGAGCAAATTCATGGCGCTTATCGATGCCATCCACGCCCGCGAGATCCTCGATTCCCGTGGCAACCCGACCGTAGAAGTTGAGGTCCTGCTCTCCGACGGCCAGATTGGCCGGGCAGCAGTACCTTCCGGCGCTTCCACCGGCGAGCACGAGGCCGTCGAACTGCGTGACGGCGACAAGGGCCGCTACCTTGGCAAGGGCGTCCAGAAAGCTGTCGACGCGATCATCGACCAGATCGCACCGGCGCTGACCGGTTTCGACGCGACCGACCAGCGCTCCATCGACCAGGCCATGCTGGACCTGGACGGCACCCCGAACAAGGGCAAGCTGGGCGCCAACGCCATCCTGGGCGTTTCCCTGGCCGTGGCCAATGCAGCCGCCGCCTCCGCCGACCTGCCGCTCTACAAGTACCTGGGCGGCCCCAACGCGCACGTCCTGCCCGTGCCGCTGATGAACATCCTGAACGGCGGCTCCCACGCGGACTCCGACGTCGACATCCAGGAATTCATGATCGCACCCATCGGCGCCGAAACGTTTTCGGAGGGCCTGCGCTGGGGCGTTGAGGTGTACCACAACCTCAAGTCCGTCCTGAAGGAAAAAGGCCTGTCCACCGGCCTGGGCGACGAGGGCGGCTTCGCCCCGAACCTGCCCTCCAACCGTGCCGCGCTGGACCTGATCCAGGAAGCCATCAAGAACGCCGGCTACACCCCGGGCAAGGACATCGCCCTGGCCCTGGACGTGGCATCCTCCGAGTTCTTCAAGGACGGCGCCTACCAGTTCGAGGGCAAGTCCCTGAGCTCGGCCGAGATGAGCGCCTACTACACTGAACTCGTGTCCGACTACCCGCTGGTGTCCATCGAGGACCCGCTGGACGAGAACGACTGGGACGGCTGGAAGACCCTGACCGACGCCATCGGCGACAAGGTCCAGCTGGTGGGTGACGACCTCTTCGTCACCAACCCCTCCATCCTGCAGCGCGGCATCGACACCCGCACCGCCAACTCGTTGCTGGTGAAGGTCAACCAGATCGGCTCCCTGACCGAGACGCTGGACGCCGTCAGCCTGGCGCAGCGCTCCGGTTACACCACCATCACCTCGCACCGCTCCGGTGAGACCGAGGACACCACCATCGCCGACATCTCGGTGGCAACCAACGCCGGCCAGATCAAGACCGGCGCGCCGGCCCGCTCCGAGCGCGTTGCCAAGTACAACCAGCTGCTGCGCATCGAAGAGGAACTCGACGACGCCGCACGCTACGCAGGCCGCAGCGCGTTCCCGCGTTTCAAGGGCTAGTAGCCGCGTAAAGCAATAAACGGTGGCTATGGTTGAAAAGACCATAGCCACCGTTGTTGTTTCAGCAGCATCCGTCAGCCCGGTTGTTGTCCAGCGCCGTTTTGTTGTTCAGCACAGACAGTGGCGGCCGCAGGCAGGCCGCGATCAGGAGTGTCATGGCTACCCGCCGTCCCAAAGTTCCCAAGGTCAGCCCCGCCCGTCCAGGAAGCGAAACCTCCGACGGCGCCGACGTCATCCAGGCGGATTTCGGCTCGGCCAAGGACAACCCGGGCCCGGCAGGACGCCCCGGCGTCGACAGCAAGCCCCCGAAGGCACCAGCCGGACAGGCACCGGCCACGGGCGCACCCGCAGGGCGTGCCAGGCCGGGAAAGGGCAGCAGCGCAACCAACGGTGCCGCGAACCAACCCGCGGAAGAGGGGCAGCAGCCTGTTCCGGCGAAGGCTTTTTCCGGCCGGATGCTGGCACTGGCCGTGGTGATGGTTGCGATCACCATCATGCTGGCGCCCACAGTGAAGATCTTCTTCGACAAGAAGTCGGAAATCGACGCGCTGAATGCCGATATCGCCGCCCGCGAGGCTGAAGGCGACCGGCTCCGCCAGCAGGTCTCCCGCTGGCAGGACCCCAACTACGTGAAACAACAGGCCCGGGACCGCATTAACATGGTTATGCCGGGCGAAACCGGGTACTGGGTCTTCGGCAGCGATTTGCCCGCGGGAGAAGCCAGCAGCCACACCGGTGCAGCAGCACAAGACCCCGCCGATCTGCCGTGGGTGGATTCCCTGTGGGAGTCCATCGAGCGCGCGGCCACAGACTGAACCGCAAAAGGAAGGACGGCCCGCGACAGTGGAACACAACACGGCAGCCGCCCGGGACGACTCCCGCCAACCATCAGCACACGATCTTGAAGTATTGAGCCGGCAGCTGGGACGTCCGGTCCGCGATGTGGTGGAAATCCCTGCCCGCTGCGTGTGCGGCAATCCGCTGGTGGCGGCAACGGCTCCGCGGCTGAGCAACGGCACCCCGTTCCCCACCACCTTCTACCTGACGCATCCCGTGATCACCTCCGCGGTGTCCCGGCTTGAGGCGGCGGGGGTCATGAACACCATGAACGAGCAGCTGGCCGGCGACCCGGAGCTGGCAGCCGCCTACCGGTCTGCGCATGAAGCCTACCTTGCCGCGCGGGACGCGATTGGCCGGCGGTCCGGCATCGGCGCTGTCCCGGAAATCGACGGAGTCTCCGCCGGGGGCATGCCCACCCGTGTCAAGTGCCTGCATGTCCTGGTGGGGCAATCGCTCGCTGCCGGCCCGGGCGTGAATCCGCTGGGGGATGAGGCGCTGCAACAGATCCGCGAATGGTGGACGGCGGACAGGTGCTACTGCGAGGGGGCCTGGGACACCACCGGCGAAGCTCCTTCCCGGGACCTCAGCCGGCACGGGCCGCAGGGCCTGCCGGACATCGTGGGCCGCCCCGCCCCTGTGCGGAAGTCGGCCAATCCTGCCGAGGCTGCCCAGTGACCCGGGTAGCCGCCATCGACTGTGGCACAAATTCGATCCGCCTGCTGATCGCCGACGTACACCGCAGCAACGGCACCACCAGCCTCACCGACGTGGTGCGCGAGATGCGCGTAGTCCGGCTGGGGGAGGGCGTGGACGCCACCGGTGAACTTGCCCCCGCAGCACTGGAGCGCACGTTCGCCGCCACTGCCGATTACGCACAGATGATCCGGGACCACGGCGCTGAATCCGTCCGGTTCGTCGCAACCTCCGCCAGCCGGGATGCCCGGAACCGGGACGTCTTCGTGGATGGAATCCGCAACCTCCTGGGCGTGGAACCGGAAGTGATCTCCGGCGACGAGGAAGCTGCGTTGTCCTTTGCCGGTGCCAGCAGTGTCCTGCCCATCCTGGACGGCCACCAGGTTCTGGTGGTGGACCTGGGCGGCGGCAGCACCGAGTTCGTCCTCGGCACCGCACAGGGCGTCACCGCGGCGAAGTCGGTGGACGTCGGCTGCGTCCGGCTGACGGAACGGCACCTGCGGAACGATCCGCCCAGCGCGGAACAGATCGCGGCGGCGGAAGCTGACGTGGACGCAGCCATGGCCCTCGCGGGACAGCACGTTCCGCTGGAACAGGCAACCGCCGTCGTCGGTGTTGCCGGCTCCATCACCACCATCACCGCCCACGCCCTCCGGCTGCCCGAATACAAGCCGGACGTCATCCACGGCGCGGAACTGCCCATTGACACCGTCCGCGCCGCCTCGACGGACCTCCTGGAGATGGTCCGGTCCGAGCGCGCCGGGCTGCCTTACATGCACCCGGGACGCGTGGATGTTATCGGAGCAGGGGGACTGGTGTGGCGCAGGATCCTGGAACGCCTGGGCGAACTCACCGGCGGCAGGATCACCACGGCGACGGCCAGCGAGCACGACATCCTTGACGGCATCGCCCTGAGCATCGGCTGAACCCGGATGCGATCCATTCCCCACCCAGTATTGCGCCGGACCGGAGCGGCGGCGCTTGCCCTGGTCCTCGCCGCCTGCGGCCTCGCTGCCGGTCTTATCACGGCTCCGGCGGCCCAAGCGGACGAGTGGCGGGACAAGCAGTACTGGCTCGCAGACTCCGGCATTACCAAGGCCTGGGAAGTGTCCAAGGGCGCCGGCGTCAAGGTGGCCGTCATCGACAGCGGGGTGGACGCGCAGCATCCGGACCTCAAGGGCGCGGTGGCAGGCGGCTATGACGCGTCCGGCTCCGGCCAGCCGAACGGCCAGAAGAGCGTCGGGTCGAAGCCCGAACACGGCACCCTGGTGGCCACCATGCTTGCCGGCCGGGGACACCAGCCCGCCGACAAATCGGCCACCCCCACGCCCGGCCCCGCTGCGCCGCCACCGGACGGCATCATCGGTGTGGCCCCTGAGGCCCAGATCCTGTCCGTGTCCACATGGCTTGGCTCACCGAACCCCTCCGGAAAAAGCGACCAGGACCAGATTCCGGAAGCGGTCCGCTGGGCCGTGGACAACGGAGCGAAAGTCATCAACATTTCGCTCGGCAGCACCGCCCCGCAATGGCCGCAAAGCTGGGACGCCGCCTTCCTGTACGCCGAGCAGAAGGACGTGGTGATCGTCGCTGCAGCCGGCAACCGGATCGGCGGCAACACCCAGGTGGGAGCCCCGGCCACCATCCCGGGTGTCCTCACCGTCGCCGGCCTGGACCGCTCGGGGACTGCCAGCGTCGACGCGTCCTCGCAAGGCATCAGCATCGGGGTGGCAGCACCGGCCCAGAACCTGCTGGGCGGCCTCCCGGGCGGGGGATACGCCGAATGGGCAGGGACCTCCGGATCCACACCCATCGTTGCCGGCGTTGCGGCACTGATCCGCTCCAAGTGGCCTTCCATGAGCGCCGAGCAGGTCATCAACCGGATCGTCTCCACCGCAAAGGATGCCGGACCGCCGGGCAAGGACCCCCTCTACGGCTATGGCATCCTCAACGCCGAAGCGGCGCTGAAGGATAACGTGCCCGAAGCGAAGAGCAATCCCCTGGGAACCATTGCCGAGTGGATCAGGGTGCACCGGCGTGGCAACCTTGCCACCCCCACCCCGGTCCCCACGGCAGAGGCGCCGGTTGCTGCGCCGGCACTTCCGGAGGCAACCGTCCCGGCCGCAGAGCCGCCGTCGAAGCGTGATACTGCCATTGGAGGTGCGGTCGTCATCGGATTTGCCCTGCTGTTCGCGGCCATCATCGCCGCGGCCGCGATCCAGCTGCGCCGGGCGGCGCGGGACCCGGCGCTAGCGGGCGAGGAACCGGAAACAGGTGTGCTGGAAAAGGTGCATCCGGTGCGGAAAACCTAGCATTACCGGCCCTTCGAGCAGTTAGTGAAGATTTTCACAAACTGCGCTATCCTTAAACTATGGCAACCACCCCAGAGCTCCAGGACCGTCCCAGGGTACTCGTCGTCGGCGGCGGGTACGTCGGCCTGTACGTAGCACTCAAACTGCAGAAGAAGATCGCGAATGCCGGTGGCATCGTCACCCTCGTGGATCCACTGCCTTACATGACCTACCAGCCGTTCCTCCCCGAGGTGGCGGGCGGCAACATTGAGGCCCGCCACGCGGTGGTATCCCACCGCAAGCACCTCAAGCAGACGGAACTGATCCAGGGCCGCGTCACCTCGATCGACCACGCCAACCGCACTGCGGTCATCGCCCCGTCCGACGGCGGCGAAAACTTCGAGGTCCCCTACTTCGACGTCGTCCTGGCGGCAGGTGCCATCACCCGCACATTCCCCATCAAGGGCCTCGCGGACAAGGGCATCGGCCTGAAGACCATCGAGGAAGCCGTTGCGCTGCGCAACAAGGTCCTGGAGCGCATCGAGGTTGCCTCCACCATGACCGATCCTGCCGCCCGCGCCAAAGCCCTTACCTTCGTGGTGGTTGGCGGCGGTTTCGCCGGCATCGAGTGCATCACCGAAATGGAGGACCTGGCCCGCGCCGCGGTCCGGAACAACCCGCGGATCAAGCAGGAAGAAGTCCGCTTTGTCCTGGTGGAAGCCATGGGCCGCATCATGCCCGAGGTCACTGCCAAGCAGGCCGAATGGGTCGTTGAGCACCTGCGCAGCCGCGGCATCGAGGTCCTGCTGAACACCTCGCTGGACAGCGCCGAAGGCACTCTCAAGCTCATCAACCTCCCGGACAAGTCCCCTGCCCAGGAGTTTGAAGCCGACACCCTCGTGTGGACGGCCGGCGTCCAGGCCAACCCGATGGTCCGCTCCACCGACTTCCCGCTGGAGCCCCGTGGCCGCGTCCGCGTCCTCCCGGACCTCCGCGTTGCCGGAGACGAAGGCATTGTGGACAACGCCTGGGCTGCGGGCGACATCGCCGCCGTGCCCGACCTCACGGGCAAGGGCCTGCCTGACGGTACCTGCGTTCCGAACGCACAGCATGCGCTCCGCCAGGCCAAGCGCCTGGCCAAGAACCTCTGGGCTTCGCGCTGGGAAAAGCAGCTGAAGGACTACAAGCACAAGAACCTCGGCGCCGTTGCAGGCTTTGGCGAGTGGAAGGGCGTAGCCAACATCAACCTGGTTGGCAGCATCGGGCTCAAGGGCGGGCTCGCCTGGCTGGCCCACCGCGGCTACCACGGGCTGGCCATGCCCACGTTCGAGCGCAAGTTCCGGGTGATCTTCAACTGGATCATCAGCTTCTTCGCCGGCCGTGACACCACCCAGCTGATGGACCTGGACAACCCGCGCGGTGCTTTCGTTGCCGCTGCCACCCCGGCGCCCAAGCCGGCTGCTGCAGCCGCACCCGCGGCGACAGCCCCGCCGGCAGCCGGTGGTACCGGCTCCACAGCGGTGCAATCCAAGGAATCTGTGACGGCACAGGCCAAGTAGCACACGCAGTGCCGGACGGCGGCTGTCCCCTTCGCGGGGGCGGCCGCCGTTTGCGTCCCGGCGGCCATTCAGCCGGACAGGCACCCATTCCTGACCCCGGTCCTGCTGGCGGTGCTGCCTGCCTCCTAGACTGGGCTCATGACTGCCGAAGTGAACCTGCAGGCGCTGCTGGCCGGTATGCACCCCGTTCAGCGCGAGGGGGAGTACGTCTACGTCCTGTGGCCGCACGGACGGCCCCTGGCGGCCGGCATCGAGGCGGCAGTACGCGAGGCTGAAGGCCTGACAGTGGTGCTGCCGCGTGCTGACGCGGACCGGGAGGGGCTCAGCTATGACTTTGTGGGAGCCTGGATCACGCTGCAGGTCCATTCGGCCCTGGAGGCGGTGGGCCTTACCGCAGCAGTCAGCAGGGCCCTTACGGACGCCCGCATCAGCTGCAACGTCCTGGCCGGTTTCCATCACGACCACCTGCTGGTGCCGGTAGCGGATGCGCCACGCGCCCTTGAAGTCCTGGCCGAACTCGCTGCCCGGAGCCGGGATGCCCCGCGCCGGGAGCTGGTGCTGCGCAGCGAGACCCCCGCAGACCGGGACGCCATACTGGCCCTGACGGCCGACGCTTTCGCAATTTCGCCGGCCACAGGCCTGCCTGCAGAAGGGGAGCCGGTGGAAGTGGGGGTGCTTCGCGCACTCTTTGACGCCGAGGAGTACATCCCGGACCTCAGCGTAGTGGCCGTCCAGGACGGGGAGATCGTGGGCCATGTCATCAGCACCCGCGGGTGGGTGGGTGATCAGGCGCTTCTCGGCCTTGGCCCCATCGGTGTCACTCCACGGCTGCAGCGGCAGGGCATCGGTGCGGCACTCATGCGCGAGACAATCGACAGGGCCAATGCCACGGGGGAGCGCGGCATCGTCCTGCTTGGAAGCCCCGACTACTACTCCAGGTTTGGCTTTGTCCCGGCGTCCAGTTTTGGTGTCCAGGCGCCCGAACCGGAGTGGGGCGACTACTTCCAGCTCCTGCCGCTCGCCCTGTGGTCCGGCGGTGTCCACGGTATGTTCCGGTACGCCGGACCGTTCTCACTCACCTGACGGGATACCATTGGACCCGGCGCCCCAGTAGCCCAATTGGCAGAGGCATCGGACTTAAAATCCGCGTGTTGTGGGTTCGAGTCCCACCTGGGGTACAGGGAAAAGCAGGAGACTTCAGGGTCTCTGCGAGGAAGCCGTCCGCATCTTACGGGCGGCTTCCGCCGTTTAATTCCACATATGCAACGACTGTTATAAGGATGTGACCTCAGTCACTTATCTTCGCCTGTGATTTGCATTAGCTTGAAGCTAAATCAGGAATCCCTGATTTTTCGTGTCGAAGGCCGTTCGCACCTTTAGATCGAGGAGCTCGTAAATGACTTTATTCCCCCAGGCGGGAGCCCGCGCTGCCAAGCTGACAGCGCTTGGCATCGGCGTTGCCTTCGTGGCAACGGCTTGCGGCGGTCCGTCCACACCCACGGCGACCGAGACCACCACTGGAGCAGCTGCGGCCGGAATCGCATGCCCGGCACCGGGCGCAACTGGCGAAACCAGCGCGCCGGCCACGGGCGGCGCTGGCGGTGGTTCGGTGCCGCCGTCCACTGGAACAACCGAAACTCCTTTGAAACTCGGCTCGCTGTTGCCCACCACCGGTTCCCTGTCTTACCTCGGGCCACCAGAAATTGCCGGCGTTAATCTTGGCGTGAAGGAAGTCAACGACGCCGGCGGTGTCCTGGGCAAACCTGTGGAAGTAATCCACCGCGATTCAGGTGACACCAAGACGGACATCGCCACCCAGTCGACAAATGCATTGCTGGGGCAGGGCGTCAACGCCATCATTGGTGCCGCCTCGTCAGGTGTCTCCAAGACCGTCATCAACCAGATCACAGGTGCCGGGGTCATCCAGTTCTCGCCGGCTAATACTTCGCCGGACTTCACCACATGGGACGACAAAGGACTGTACTGGCGTACGGCACCATCCGATGTCCTTCAGGGCAAGGTCCTTGGCAACTACATGGCTACCTGTGGCGCCCAGACGGTGGGCATGATCGTCCTAAACGATGCCTACGGAACCGGCCTGGCAAAGAACATCAAGGCCGCGTTCGAGTCCGCAGGCGGCAAGGTTGTGGCCGAGGAACTGTTCAACGAGGGTGACACCCAGTTCAGCAGCCAGGTGGACAAGGTTATCGCGGCTAAGCCCGACGCAATTGCCCTGATCACCTTTGACCAGGCCAAGAGCATCGTTCCTCTTATGACAGGCAAGGGGGTCCAGCCCACCACGATGTTCCTGGTGGACGGCAACACCGCGGACTACAGCAAGGACTTCCAGCCGGGAACCTTGCAGGGTGCACACGGCACCTTCCCCGGGACATTTGCAAACGAAGCGTTTACAAAGAAGCTCCTGGAGATTGATCCCGCATTGAAGGACTTCACCTACGGCGGTGAGTCATACGATGCTGTCAACCTGATCGCCCTCGCTTCTGAAGCCGCAGGGAGCACCAGCGGCGTCGAAATCGCAAAGCAGCTCAAGGCGGTCTCGGAGTCGGGTGAGAAGTGCAACGACTTCGCCTCCTGCGTTACTTTGCTGCGTGAGGGCAAGGACATCGACTACGACGGCCAGTCGGGTCCGATCACCTTCTCCGACGCCGGTGACCCGACCGAGGCTTACATCGGTATCTACGAGTACACCGCGGACAATAAGCTCCAAGCCGTACAGTCGGAATTTGGCAAGCTCTAGTAATCGTCAGAACACACGAAGGAGCCCCCGTCCTGCCGGACGGGGGCTCCTTCGTGCAGTTCTGCCGGCCGCTACTCGACGGTGTCGGCCAGGGTACCGAGATAGAGCTGGATGACCTTGGGATCCTTCATCAGTTCACGGCCGGTGCCGGTGTAGGCATCCCGGCCCTGGTCCAGGACGTAGCCGCGGTCGCAGATCTGGAGGCAACGGCGCGCGTTCTGCTCAACCATGATCACTGACACCCCTGCACGGTTGATCTCATGCACGCGGAGGAACGTTTCGTCCTGCTTGACGGGGGAGAGGCCCGCGGACGGCTCATCCAGGAGCAGCACGGCCGGGTCCATCATGAGGGCACGGCCCATGGCCACCATCTGCCGCTCGCCCCCGGACAGGGAACCTGCCCGCTGGGCACGCCGCTTGCCCAGTTCGGGGAAGAGGCTGGTGACAAAGTCGAACCGCTCCGCAAAGTCCTTGGGCCGTTGGAACATGCCCATCTGGAGGTTCTCCTCGATGGTCAGCGTGGCGAACACATTGTTGGTCTGCGGGACGAATCCGACACCACGCGTCACCAGTTTGTTGGCCTTCAGCCCGGTGATGTCCTGGCCCCGGACCACGACGGTACCCGAATGGACTTTTACCAGACCAAACATGGCCTTCAGGAGCGTGGACTTGCCGGCGCCGTTTGGACCGATGATGCCGATCAGCTCACCCTTGCGGGCCTCGATGCTGCAGCCGTTGAGGATGTTGACCCCGGGCAGGTAACCCGCCACAACGTCGGTGACTTTAACGACGGACCCGCCATCTTCCATCGGCTGTGCGGCGGCTGCCGCGCTGGTGCTGCTCATTGAGTGTCCTTCCCCGTGCTGCCCGTCTCCGTGCTACCGTGCCGGCCCTGCGGCTCCGTGCCGCTGGGCCGGTTCCCGCCCCGGCGGGCCTCCTCGGCTTCACTGGACACAACGTCCAGCGAGATGATGCCGGCATTTTCGGTTCCGACGATGGATTCCTCGTCGGCCTCGAGCTCGGCTGCCAGTTCCTTGAGGCCCTCGGAGTCGCCAAGGTCGACGTCGTGGTGGGCGCCAAGGTAGGCATCGATGACGGCGGGGTCCTTCATCACTTCGCCGGGCGGGCCCTCTGCCACTACTTTTCCCTCCGCCATGACCACTACCCAATCGGCAATGTGCCTGACCATATGCATGTCGTGTTCCACGAACAGGACGGTCATGCCCTCGGCCTTGAGGTTTTTGATGTGGTCCAGCAGCGATTGGGTCAGCGCCGGGTTGACGCCGGCCATGGGCTCGTCCAGCATCACAAGCTTGGGCTGCACCATGAGGGACCGGGCCATCTCCAGGAGCTTGCGCTGGCCGCCGGAGAGGGATGCTGCGTAATCGTCCTTTTTGACGTCAAGCTTGAACTTCTCAAGGAGCACGTTTGCCTGGGCCGTGATCTCCTTTTCCCGGCCGCCCCAGATGCCCTTGAACAACGCCCTGGAAAGGCGCTCGCCGGACTGGTTGGCCGCGCCGAGCCGCATGTTCTCCATGACCGTCAGCTTGCCCATAACCTTGGTCAGCTGGAAGGTCCGCACCATACCCATCCGTGCAACCTTGTAGGGTGACACCCCCGCGAGGCTCTTGCCCTCGAACTGCCACTTTCCGCTGTTGGGGGTATCGAACCCGGTCAGCAGGTTGAAGAGCGTTGTCTTGCCGGCGCCGTTGGGGCCAATCAGGGCAGTGATTTTGTGGCGGGGAATCTCCAAGTACTCGACGTCCACGGCGTTAATGCCGCCGAAGCTGCGGGTTACATTCTCTGCGACAAGAATCGGGTCGCGCTTTTTGCAGCCCGGGCCCGTTTCGCCGGCCGGAATAGGACGGTCGTCGGTCATATAGTCAGGCTCGTTTGTGCCCGTGGTTGCAGGTATTTCGCTGTGCATGCTCATGCGAACGCCAGCTCCTTCTTGTTTCCAAACACGCCCTGCGGCCTGAAGATCATCAGGAGCATCAGGGCGACGCCAACCAGGATGTAACGCAGCTGGCCGGCCTGGACCGTGTTCAGCCAGTTGATGGCACCCGACTCGATCAGGCCATACAGGATGCCCTGTGTCAGTGACAGGACCACCCAGAAGATCATGGCGCCGATCACCGGCCCAAGGACGGTACCAAGACCGCCGAGCAGGAGGCAGGTATACAGGAAGAACGTCAATTCCGTGCCATAGTTCGCCGGCTGGACTGCCCCTCGGGGGAGCGTGAAGACCATGCCGGCAAGGGCGCCGAGCACACCGCCGATGATCAGTGCCTGCATCTTGTGGGCGTAGACGTTCTTGCCCAGCGAGCGGACCGCGTTCTCGTCTTCGCGGATCCCCTTCAGGACACGGCCCCACGGGCTGCGCATCAGCAGCCATACCAGCGTGCAGCACAGCGCCACCAGAGCCCAAGCGACAACCCGGATAAAGAAGTCGCGATTGTTCATGCCGAAGTAGTCGCCCTCCGGGAAGGGATTCATGGCGTAAAAACCGCCTTCAAACGCCGCCAGCCCGTTGGCCGACCCCGTGATGGAGGTGAGCTGGTTTGTGGTCACGATATAGCGGACGATCTCCGCCGATGCGATGGTGACGATGGCGAGGTAATCAGCGCGCAGCCTCAACGTGGGGATGCCGAGCAGCAGGGCGAAAATGGAAGAGGCGAGGACGGCGATCAGCAGCCCGACGAAGAACGGCACCCCGAAGGTAAGGGTGGAGATGGCGAACCCGTACGCTCCCACCGCCATAAAGCCGGCCTGGCCGAAGTTCAACAGCCCTGAATATCCGAAGTGCACAGCGAGTCCGAGGGCGGCCAAAGCGTAGGCGGCGGTCGTCGGACTGAAGATTTCACTGGCAGCGCTGGCAAGAATGAATCCAAAATCCACGTCTGTCTCCTAACCCACGCGCTCGCGCCGGCCCAGGATGCCCTGCGGCCGGAACAAGAGGACAACGATCATGATGAACAGGGCTCCCACGAACTTGAGGTCGGCGGCGAGGCCGAACACTGTGGTGAGCTCGACGAAGATTCCGACGATGACGGATCCCACCAGTGCACCGAATACGGTTCCGAGCCCGCCAAGGGTGACGCCCGCGAAAATCAGCAGGAGGATGGCGGATCCCATATCGAAGGTGACGCCCGGCCGGTAGTAGGCCCAGAGTATGCCGCCCAGGGCAGCCAGCATCCCGCCGGTGATCCACACCAGCCGGATGACGGCGTCCACGTCAATGCCGGAGGCAGCAGCCAGGGCGGGATTGTCCGCCACAGCGCGGGTGGCCTTGCCCAGCCGTGTCTTCAGTAGGACGATGCCGAGAATCGTGATCACCACCGCACTGATGCCCAGGGACCAGAGGTTGTTCGGCGAGATGGATACCGGCCCCAGCTGGATTTCCGGGCTCTGGGCAAAGGGAAGCTGTTGAGTGGCGCCGCCAAAGTAGAACTGGATGACGTAGCGCACGGCCAGCGCGAGGCCGATGCTGACGATCATCATGGGCACCAGGCCGGTCCCGCGGCGCCGCAGCGGCCGCCACAAGCCCCGGTCCTGGGCATACCCGAAGAGGGCGCCGCCCAGCAGGGCCAGGATCAGTGCCAGCCAGAAGGGCAGCCCGGCCGCATTGAATGCAAACACCAGCACGGCGCCCAGGGTCACCATCTCACCATGGGCAAAGTTGGTGAGCCCGGTGGTTCCGAAGATCAGTGACAGTCCCACGGAAGCCAGCGCCAGGAGCAGGCCGAAGCTCAGGCCTGCCACCAGGCGGTTGAGCAGGTTCTGCCCGAAGTTCTGTTCCTGGACCACGATGCCTTTGCCGAAGGCAAAGATCACTGACAGGTTCGAGGTCTGGCTGAAGGTGACCTCACGCGGGTTTTCCTGGCCCTCGGCGAGGGTGATGCCCTCAGGCAGGGTGGATTCGTCCAGTTCCACGGTGTAGGTGCCCTGCTCGGGCACGCCGATGTTCCAGGAGCCGTTCGCTGACGACTTGGCCGTGCCGGTGAAGTCGCCCTTCCTGGCAGTGATGGTCACATCCGCCAGGGGTGCGCGGGTGTCGTCGCGGAGGAAACCGCTGATGTTGTTCTGGAAGGTCTGGTTCGACGGGGATGGTGTCGGTGACGGGGAAGCGGCCTGGGTTGCCGGTGCTGCGAGGAGGAGGATCGCCAGGATGGTTGCACTGATGGCTCCCATGATTCCCGGCAAGCCCCGCCGTCGTTTGGCCGGCTGGCCGTGGGGTGTACTTCTCAAGGTGAAAAACCTCCACTTGGGGGCGGTCTCGGCTGCGCCGTAGCAACCGCTGCGAACGGGCGCAGGGCGGGGAGGCGCCATCTCGCCCGGCGCCCTCACGCATGTGTGAGTCCCGTCACCCTGCTTGGCTTATGCTACAGCGCGCAGGATGCCGCAAATGCCGAGGTCCAGGCCTTGTTGGTAGCGATCAGGTAACAACTCGGGCAACGCAGGCGGGTCGGACGGGAGGAACGCCTTGAGAAACCTTTGTTGAGCCACGGTATTTTCGAGCCGCCTGATGCAGCCCGGCAATGACAGCGGGGCCGCCTGCGTCACGGTTACGTTGCATAGCAGCCCGTTCGGGGAACTTTCGGGGGTGTATTGGCGTGGTAATTGGTAGCGTAAACCTTAAGGTTCACATCACACCCACACGGAGGAATCCAGCAATGGCACTTGGCGGCAACCCGATCTTCAACGGAAAGAACTTCCGTGGAGCCACCCAGGCACCGCCTGTCCCTCAGGCTCCCTACGGCCAGGCTCCCTACGGCCAGGCTCCTTACGGTCAGGCTCCCTACGGCCAGGCTCCTTACGGTCAGCCGGCTTATGGCCAGCAGGGCTGGAACACCCAGCCGCAGGGCATGACGGACGAGCAGCTGCAGCAGATGTACAGCCGGCCTTCCGCCGGCCCCGCTGACACCGGACGGATGACGTTCGACGATGTCATCGTCAAGACTGCTGCCTGCCTCGGAGTGCTGCTCGCCGGTGCCGCGGTCACCATGGTGGTGGGCCTCGGCCTGGCATCCCTGCTGATGGTGGTCGGTGCGCTGGGCGGCTTCGTCCTGGCGCTCGTGAATACGTTCAAGAAGCAGCCGTCACCGGCTTTGATTCTTGCGTACGCGGGCCTCGAAGGCCTCTTCCTCGGCGGCCTCACCCGGGTCCTTGACACCATGTACCCGGGCGTTGGGCTCCAGGCTGTCCTCGGTACGCTGTCTGTCTTCACCGTGACGCTTGTCCTCTTCAAGAGTGGCAAGGTGCGCGCCACCCCCAAGGCCATGAAGTTCTTCATGATCGCCCTGATTGGCTACGCACTCTTCTCCGTGGTCAACCTCGTCATGATGCTGACCGGCCTCACCTCCGAACCCTTCGGACTGCGAAGCGGCATCATCGGCGTCGTCATTGGCATCCTGGCCATCGGCCTTGCGGCATTCTCGCTGGTCATGGACTTCACCAGCATCGAAGCCGGTGTCCGGAGCGGCGCTCCGCAGCGCTTCTCGTGGACGGCCGCGTTCGGCCTGACCGTCACCCTGGTCTGGCTGTATGTGGAGATCATCCGCCTGCTGGCTATCCTCCGCGGCGAGGAGTAACCGGCAAGGCGGTCTCACCACCGGACCGTGACAGCAACGGAGGGCCCCACCAGATTTCTGGTGGGGCCCTCCGTTTGTCTGCGTCCGGGTGTCCTGCGGGTCAGGCGATGCGCATGGCCCCGGCGGCAGGCGACACGGTGAAGATGTCCGGCGCGGTGAAGCCGGCCTGGGCAAACGCGTGCACGACGGCGTCGCGCACCTTCTGTTCGCTGGCGGCGGGGGTCAGTGCGATGGCTGCACCGCCGAATCCGCCGCCGGTCATCCGGGCGCCGATGGCGCCGGCCGCCCGCGAGGTATCCACGGCGAGGTCAAGTTCCGGACAGGAGATCTCGAAGTCATCTCGCATCGACGCATGGCTGGCGTCCAGAAGATGACCAATGGCAGCGGGCCCCCGGTCGGCGAGGAGTTCAACGGTCTGCAGCACCCGGTCGTTTTCGGTGACCACGTGCCGGACGCGCCGGAACGTCACCTCGTTCAGCAACCCGCCAGCCTCCTCCAGGTCACCCACCTGCACGTCGCGCAGCGCTTTGACCCCCAGCACTTCAGCGCCCAGTTCGCATGATGCCCGCCGGGAGGCGTATCCGCCGTCGGCATGCGAGTGCGACACCTTGGTGTCGATGACCAGCAGCACCAGCCCGGCGGGTTCCGTCTCGAACGGAACAAGGCTGGCGTTCTGGTCCCGGCAGTCCAGGAATACGGCGTTTCCGCGGGCGCCGCGCAGCGAGGCGGACTGGTCCATGATGCCGGTGGGGGCTCCCACAAAGTCGTTCTCCGCCTGCTGGGTGGCCAGGACCATGTCCTGTGCTTCCAGGCCGGCCCCGGTCAGGTCGTTCAGCGCCGTAATGACGGCACATTCAATTGCGTGCGACGACGATAGGCCGGCCCCCAGGGGGACGTCTGAATCCAACAGCAGGTCGATTCCCGGAACGTCGATGCCGCGCCGGCGCAGGACCCACATGACGCCGAGCGGGTACTTCGTCCAGCCCTTGGCCGACCCCGGCTCAAGGGACTCAAGCGCGGTGGCTACGACGCCCTGGTCGCCGTAGGTCGATAGCAGCCGGACAGTTGAATCCGCGCGGACTCCGACGGCCACGCGGGCTGTCCTGTCGATGGCGAAGGGCAGGACGAAGCCCTCGTTGTAGTCCGTGTGTTCACCGATGAGGTTCACGCGGCCGGGCGCCTGCCAGATGCCGGCGGGAGCGCTCCCGAACTCTTGGGTGAAACGGGCAGCCAGGTCCCCTGCAGGGGCAAGGGCCGGCGCGGTGGAGGGATCGGGTGCGGTGCTCAAGCGGGGGCTCCTTCAGGCATGCCGGCCAGGGCCGGCGACGTGGGCGACCCCGGAACGGTGACCGAACGCAGGCGCTCTGCCACGCTTTCCGGGGTGGTGTCGTTGATGAACGCACCCATGGCGGCCTCGGACCCGGCAAGGTATTTCAGCTTGTCCGCAGCGCGGCGGGGTGACGTCAGCTGAAGGTGCAGGTAGCCCGCGGGCCGCAGGACAGGATCCAACGGGGCCTGGTGCCAGGCGGAGATGTACGGGGTGGGGGTGGGATACAGGGCGTCCACGCGTTTGAGTAGATCCAGGTAGACCTCCGCCAGTTCGTCCTTCTCTTCGCCGCTCAGGGCCGCGAGGTCCGGAACATGGCGGTGCGGAACCAGGTGGATCTCAAGCGGCCACCGGGCAGCAAAGGGGACGTAGGCACTGAAGTTTTCGCCTTCCATTACCATCCTGCTCCCGTCCTCCCGCTCAGCACGCAGCAGGGATCCGGTCAGGGTCTCCCGGCCGTCACGGGCGTCATGAAATTCCTGCGCTGCGGTGCCCATCACGGCGGCGCGGGGTGTTACGTACGGGTAGGCGTAGATCTGCCCGTGTGGATGATGCAGGGTGACGCCGATGTCCGCGCCGCGGTTCTCGAACGGGAAGACCTGCTGGATCCCGGGCAGGGCGCTGAGCGCGGCGGTCCGTTGTGCCCAGGCCTCAATAACGGTGCGGGATCGGGTCCGGCTGAGTCCGCTGAAGGACCCGGTGTGCTCCGGAGTGAAGGACACTACCTCGCAGCGGCCGTACGCCGGACCTTTCGTTCCCCATACTGCATCCTCCGGAACGGGGCCCAGCGCCGGTCCGAGGGAGGGAAAGCGGTTCTCGAAAACCACCACATCGTAGTCCGCGGCCGGTATTTCGGAGGGGTTGCTGCCGGTGGTCGGGCAGATGGGGCACTGGTCTGCTGGCGGCAGATGTGTCCGGGTCTGGCGGTGGGCTGCGACTGCCACCCACTCGTTGGTCAGGGCATCGAACCGGACCTCGCCCGGCTCACCCCGGGGAGGAAGGGCGCGGTGGTCCATGGTCAAGTCGGCTGCGCGCGAAACAGTAGTGCCGGCGTCGTCGAAATAGATCAGCTCCCGGCCGTCGGAGAGTCTGGTGCTGGTGATCCCTGTCATGCAGAAGAGTTTGGCATACGCGATCAAAAAAGAATAGTTAAGAACAAAAGACAACATTGGTCATTGGTACCGTCATGGGCAGCCGGGGTACCGTATGCCCATGACAACGTCTTCCCACCAGGAATCCCCGGCCGGTTCGACTCCGCAGGCCTATGCGACGGGGCGGCAATATGAGCTGCGGCGCGGCGATGCCCTGGCGGTGGTCACCGAGCTGGCGGCAGGCCTCCGCTCCTTCCAACGCGGCGGCGTACTCCTGACAGAGACATATGGCGACGACCAGATCCCGCCCGGAGCCACCGGCATCACGCTTGCCCCCTGGGCTAACCGCGTGGAGGACGGCAAGTGGTTCCTGGACGGCAAAAAGCAGCAGCTGGACATCACCGAAGTTGCCCGGAACAACGCCAGCCACGGCCTGCTGCGCAACACTGCGTACGCCCTGGTGGACGAGTCGGAGCACTCCGTCTCCCTGGAGGCCACCATCTTTCCGCAGCATGGCTATCCCTTCCTGCTGCGGCACCGCGTCCAATACCTCCTGGACCACACCCTGGGCCTGGCGGTCCGGCAGACCCTTGCCAACCATTCCAAAGCTTCGGCCCCGTTCGTCCTGGGCGCGCATCCATACCTCCGCTTGGGTGATGCGCCCATCGAGGAGCTGGTGCTCACGGTTGCCGCGGACACCCGGCTGGTGGCCGATGAGCGGCTCATTCCCCGCAGTGCAGCACCGGTGGCGGGAGACACCGACTTCCGGTCCGGCCGGCGCATCGCGGAACTCAGCGTGGATGTCGCCCTCACCGGCCTCAAGCGCGTGGACGGCAAAGCCCGGCATACCCTGAGTGCTGCCGACGGACGCAGTGTCAGCCTCTGGCAGGATGCAGCCTGCGAGTATGTCCACGTCTTCGTGAGCACCGAGTACCCCGGCCGCAGCCGGGCCGTCGCAGTGGAGCCAATGACCGGACCGGCAAACGCCTTCAACTCCGGCGACGGACTCCGCTGGTTGGCGCCGGGCGAGGCCTTCACCATCGAGTGGGGGATCGACTACAGCGCAGGCGGGGACGGCTAGCAGTTTCCCATTGGGGCACCGCTGCGGAAGTATTAGGCTATGACGCCAACCGGGGATGCCGTACCGCCCTCAAGCCCAGCCTCCGTACAGCAAAAACCCGTTTCAACACCACCGACGCTGCGGGTTCTCGCTGACCGGGAGCTGGACCGGGACATTCCCTACGGAATCCGTATCGCGGCGTCATGGGCCTGGCGGCTGGGCCTGATCCTCCTGGTTGGCGGTGCCCTGGTGTGGCTGCTGAGCCACATCAGCTTCCTGATCATTCCCGTCCTGGTGGCCGCGCTCCTTGCAGGGCTCCTCAACCCGGTGGTTGGCTGGCTCAAGAGCTACCGGGTGCCCGCCGGACTGGCAGTGGCCCTGACCGTGCTCGGCTTCATCGGACTCATCGCCGGTGCGCTGGCACTGGTGGGCAGGCAGCTCTGGGTAGGTTTCGGCGAACTCTGGTCGGAATCGCTGGCCGGGGTCAAGAAGATCCAGGACTGGCTGGCGGACGGACCGCTCCACCTGACGGCGGACCAGATGGACCAGTACCTGAAGGAAGCCACTGCGGCCCTGCAGGACAACACCAGCAGCATTGTCAGCGGCGCGCTCTCCTTCGGCAGCACTGCGGGCCACTTTGCCGCAGGCCTGGTCCTGGCCCTCTTCATCCTGATTTTCTTCCTGCTGGAGGGCGACAGGATCTGGGTATTCCTGGTGCGGCTCCTCCCCAGGAAGGCGCGCGCGGCCGCCTTCGGTGCCGGACGCAAGGGCTGGACTTCCATGGTCAGCTATGCCCGGATCCAGATGTTCGTTGCGTTCGTTGACGCGGTGGGCATCGGGGTGGGAGCAGCAATCATCGGTGTTCCCCTTGCGCTGCCGCTGGCGGTGCTGGTCTTCATCGGCTCCTTCATCCCCGTGGTGGGTGCCCTGGTGACCGGCGCCATCGCCGTGCTGCTCGCGCTGGTGGCCAACGGGCCGGTGAACGCACTCATCATGCTGGGCATCGTCCTGCTGGTCCAGCAGCTCGAAAGCCACATCCTGCAGCCCCTGGTCATGGGCAAGGCCGTGGCACTGCATCCGGTGGCCGTCATCCTCACCGTCGCTGCCGGCTCATACCTCGCCGGCATCCCGGGTGCCCTGTTCTCGGTACCCATTCTCGCCGTCGCAAATTCGGCCATTCGCTACATTGCCGCCAGAACGTGGGAACATGAACAGGTGCCGGTAACGCCGCTGGCGGCCGGCGCCCCGGCGGACAACACCATCAAGGATGTTGCCCGGCCTGCAGTGCGCTGGCACGGCAGGGACGCCGCAGCCGGCACCACAGCAGAAGATCCCGATGTCCGCAGCTTTCCCAAGCCGGGCCCCGGGGACGAATCCAGAGGAGAGTAGTCCGTGAATATCCTTGAAACCCTTCCCGTCACACTGGACGATGTCCTGGAGGCGCAGAAGCTGCTTGACGGGATTATTGCGCGCACTCCTGTTGAATCGTCGCGGGCGCTGGGAACAATGGTTGGCGGCGACGTCTACTTCAAGTGCGAAAACCTCCAGCGGGCAGGATCGTTCAAGGTCCGCGGAGCCTATGTGCGGATGGCCAGGCTGTCCCCGGAAGAGAAAAAGCGCGGCGTGGTGGCGGCCTCGGCAGGCAACCACGCCCAGGGCGTGGCCGTGGCTGCCAAGAGCCTTGGAATCAAGGCCCGCATCTACATGCCGCTTGGCGTGGCGCTGCCCAAGCTGGCAGCCACCCGCAGCCACGGCGCGGAAGTTATCCTGCACGGGCACAACGTCGACGAAGCGCTCGCAGAAGCCCAGCGGTACAGCAATGAGACGGGCACCGTGTTCGTCCACCCCTTCGATAACGTCGACGTCGTTGCAGGCCAGGGCACGCTCGGCCTCGAGATCCTCGAACAGGTGCCCAACGTGGACACCGTGCTGATGGGCGTTGGAGGGGGCGGGCTTTTGGCCGGTGTTGCCGTGGCCATCAAAGCCCGGGCAAAGGAGCTGGGCCGGGAGATCCGCATCATCGGTGTGCAGGCCGAAAACGCAGCCGCCTACCCGCCGTCGCTCGCCGCCGACGCCCTGGTGCCCCTGAAGAAAGTGTCCACCATGGCTGACGGCATCGCCGTGGGCCGCCCCGGCCAGTTGCCGTTCAGCATCATCCGGGAGCTGGTGGATGACGTGGTCACCGTCAGCGAAGACTCGCTGGCCCGGGCCCTGATCTTCCTGCTGGAACGGGCCAAGATGGTGGTGGAGCCCGCCGGCGCCGTGGGCGTCGCCGCGCTGATGGACGGGAAAATCGAGAACCCGGGAACCACGGCCGTGGTCCTGTCCGGCGGCAATATCGATCCCATGTTGATGCTGAAGGTGATCCAGCGCGGCCTTTCGGCGGCGGGACGCTACATGACTGTCCGGATGATGCTGGACGACAGGCCGGGCTCACTGGCCACCATCGCCAGGATCATCGCCGAAAACGATGCCAATGTGACCGGCCTGGACCACACCAGGGTGGGCGGCTCCATCAGCATGGGAGACGTCTCCATCACGGTGAACCTGGAGACCAAAGGCCACGAGCACGGCGCCCAGGTCCTCAGCGCCCTCCGGGCCGAAGGCTTCCAGCCGATCGTGGTGCACTAGGAGGTGCCGTGGAAGGGCTGACCGGGGACGGGGGCATCAGGCAGCGCCAGACCGTGGCGGCAAGGGCTAAGGGCGGCTTGCTGGTCCTTGGTGCTTTCGTGGTCCTGCTCTTTGTCATCGAGCTCTTCAACATGGTGATGCTCCGCTCGCTCAACGCGACGTTCGGGCTCCGGCCCCGCAGCGCTGACGGGCTGCTGGACATCTTCACCTTTCCGCTCCTGCACGCGAACCTGAACCATCTGCTCTCCAACAGCCTGCCGCTGATCATTTTCGGCTTCCTGGTGTTCCTCTCCGGACTCCGGGTGTTCATGACTGCCTTGGCCTTCAGCTGGCTGGGGTCCGGCCTCACGGTCTGGCTGATCGGCGACGGCGGCATCACGGTGGGCTCATCCGGCCTGGTCTTCGGCTTGTTCTCCTTCCTCCTGGTCCGGGGTTTCTTCAACCGCAGCTGGCGCCAGATCCTCCTGGCCGTGGTTCTTTTCATGGGATACGGGAGCATCCTGCTCGGGATCCTGCCCATCGTTTCCGGATTCGTCTCGTGGCAGGCACACCTGGGCGGCGCGGCCGGGGGACTGGTGGCGGCGCTGCTGCTTCGGACGCGGATGCCCCGCTGACCTGACCGGCTGCGGGATAGAACGCAAAAGCGCCGGCCCCCCTTGCGGGTGCCGGCGCTTTTAGTGCGTCTGGAACTAGGCCACGTACGGCTTGGCGGACAGGATTTCCACCTTGATGTCCTTGCCGTTCGGTGCCGTGTAGCTGAGCGTCTCGCCTTCCTTGTGCCCGAGGATGGCAGCTCCCAGCGGAGACTTCTCACTGAACACGTCCAGGTCGGAATCGCCGGCAATTTCACGGGAACCGAGCAGGAAGGTCTCCTCGTCGCCGGCGATCCTGGCGACGACGATCATGCCGGGCTCAACGATTCCATCGTCAGCGGGAGACTCGCCCACGTGGGCGTCGCGGAGCAGGACCGTGAGCTGGCGGATGCGGGCCTCAATCTTGCCCTGCTCCTCCTTGGCGGCGTGGTAGCCGCCGTTCTCCTTGAGGTCCCCCTCTTGCCGGGCTGCATCGATCTTCTGGACAATTTCCGCCCGGCCAGGGCCGGAAAGGTGGTCCAGCTCTGCCTTCAGGCGGTCAAAAGCTTCCTGGGTAAGCCAGGCTGCAGCTGCGCTGTTGGTGGTAGACACGGACTTCTCCTCTAATGGTCCTACATGCAAAAGACCCCGCCACAGTGGCCACTTGTGGAACAGTAACCAGCTCAGCGGGGTGAAGGTATTGCTCCATTGTAGTCAATCCTGTGGACTTATCCCAACAGGGGAGCGGCGCACGTCACATCCGCTAGTCCGCTTTATCCGCTATCCAGCAATCGTCCACCACGCCGGACACGGAAGGCGATTCGGTGCGGACGGCCACGCGCTGCGTCACTGTCCTGCCGCCGTCGGCCGCTCCTTCCCGGGCATCGGCCGGGATGTCCACTACTTTCCAGCCCACTATGGCGAACTTGGAATCAAGCGCCTTGACGGCGCACTGCACGGCTGTCCCCGGTTCCCGGGTCACCTGGAAGTCCACCTCGGCCAGCGTGCCGTCAGGGGTGCTGTAGCCGATGTCCTTGAACGAGATATCGGTCAGGGAATTGGACGTGGAGACCCATGCCATGAAGCCGATGCCGCCGGCCAGTGCCACCACGGCTATGGCCCGCTTGGCGGCGGCGGAAATCCCGCGCTTTTTAGCACCATAGCGATTGGCTAGGCTAGTGTCTGCGGGCGCGGATGGGGCCGGCTGGTCCGGGGAAGTCACCCGTCCAGTTTAGTGCCCATTCCGCCAGTGCCGGTCTGCACCCAGTGGGCGGCAGCGGCCCGCCGCCGTTGAAACAGCCACAACCAAAGATGAATGAGGAGCCGTCCCTCCATGACAGCGTCCAGCAACTCCCCGGCACCGCTACGGCTGCTTGCAGTCCATGCCCACCCGGATGACGAATCCAGCAAGGGCGCTGCGACGATGGCCAAGTACGCCGCCTCCGGCGTGGATGTCATGGTGGCCACGTGCACGGACGGTTCCCGCGGTGACATCCAGAACCCTGCGGTGGAAGGCGAACCGCATCCCAAGCGGGATATGGCCGGAGCCAGGCGCCTTGAAATGGAGAGCGCCGCCAAAATCCTGGGAGTCAGGCAGCGATGGCTGGGGTTCGTGGATTCCGGGCTTCCCGAGGGGGACCCACTGCCGCCGTTGCCAGCGGGGGCCTTTGCCACGCTGCCGCTGCACCGGGCCGCGGCGCCCCTGGTGCGGCTGGTGCGCTCCTTCAAGCCGCACGTCATCCTGAGCTACGACGAGAACGGCGGATATCCCCATCCGGACCACATCATGGCCCACCGGGTGGCAGTCGAAGCCTTCGAGGCTGCAGGTGACCCTGAGCGCTATCGCGATGCAGGGGAGCCCTGGGAGCCCAGCAAGCTTTACTACGACAGGGCTTTCAGCCCGGAGCGTTTCCGGGCACTGCACTTCGCGCTGGAGGAGGCCGGCCTGCAGTCTCCGTACGCCGAGCGGTTGGCCGCCTGGCTCGAGTCCGACGCCGAGGGGCACACGCCGCCGCCGGCGCCGCATCCCACCACCACACAGATCGATTGCGGGGATTTCTTCGAGGTGCGCGACGACGCCCTGCGTGCGCACCGGACGCAGGTGGATCCGCTGGGGTTCTTTTTTGCCGTGTCTGCGGAGATGCAGCGGCGGGCCTGGCCGTGGGAGGACTACTCGCTCATCCATTCCCGGGTGCCTTCCGAGCTCCCGGAGAAGGACCTGTTCGCAGGGCTAAGATAGTAGCGGCAGGCAATTTCTATGCCGCGTAGAAGATAGGCCAGCCCTCCGGCCGCGCCATCCGCTGCCACCCGTTCCACAGAAGGTTTAAACGTGCATCATCTGCTCCTCAGTCTGGCCACCACCGCCACGCCGCTGCCCACCCCCACGCTGCGGGAAGGCATCTCTGAGGACCAGGTGACGCCGGGCCTCCTGGGCTTCATCATGACCGCTTTCTTCGTGGTGGCCACGGCCCTGCTGATCGTGGACATGGTCCGGCGGATCCGCCGGGTCCGCTACCGCGCGCAGGTGGAAGAGGACCGCCTGGCAGCCGCCGCAGCTGCCGATGTGGCGGCGGCTGACGCGCAGGACGGGCTGGAATCCGCTCCCAGGCAGTCCGATGGCGATGGCAACGGGATTGCCCCCGGCCAGTCCCGCCCGCAGGACTAGGCGCGCAGCCTGCTCGAAGGACGTTACCCGAGGACAGCGAAGGCGATGGCCGTGAAGTGGGCCGCGAAGGCGAAGACCGTGAAAGCGTGGAACAGTTCGTGGAAGCCGAAGTGGTGGTAGCTGAAGTTCGGCTTCTTCAGGGCATAGAACACCGCCCCGGTGATGTAGAGGACGCCCCCCACGCAGATCAGCACGGCGGCCGGAATGCTGGCCTGGAAGAACTGCGGCAGGTAGACGAGGGAACCGCATCCCAGGGCTATGTAGATCGGTACATACAGCCAGCGCGGGGCATCAGTCCACAGCAGCCGGAAGAGCACCCCGAGGATGGCACCGGACCAGATGACCCATAGCAGGAGAACAGCCTGCTGCCGCTCCAGGAGGGTCCAGGCCAGCGGCGTGTAACTGCCGGCGATGACGAGCATGATGTTGGTGTGGTCGAGCCGCTTCAGCACCATCTTTACGGCCGGGGACCAGTTGCCGCGGTGGTACACGGCGCTGACACCGAACAACAGCACGCCGGTGGCTGCATAGATGGCCGAAGTGATTTTTCGGTCCGCGGTGGGTGCAAGGGCCACCAGCAGGATGCCTGCGGCAAGGGCCAGCGGAGCGGTCACGGCGTGGATCCAGCCGCGCCATTTCGGCTTGATCATTAACAGCTCTGCCAGCCGCACTGCCGCCTCGTCGAGGGCGTCCTGCCCGGCGCCATCCGCCGCGTTTCCGCCCTGTGGTTGGGGCAGGTGCGGGGCATCGGGGGAGTCGCTGTTCATTCTCCAAGAATAATCTACGGTCCGGTAAGTTACTCGCGGGTAATACGACGGCGGGCCGCCGCCGGCACCAGCCGGACTTCCCGTCATTCGGCGGGCGGTAGCCTAGGATGTGCAAGTACGTACAGCGAGGAAGTCAGGTGAGTCGACGCGTGGAGTTGCCCGGGTTCCTTTACGGCTACTACGAGCGGCGGCTCCTCAAGGACCTGCCCCGCGACCGCATTCCCCGCCATATCGGCGTCATGGTTGACGGCAACAGGCGCTGGGCAAAGCAGTTCAACGCCCCCACCAGCCAGGGCCACCAGGCCGGCGCAGACAAGATCCATGAGTTCCTCGGCTGGTGCCAGGAACTCGGTGTCAAGGTGGTCACCCTCTACATGCTGTCCACGGACAACATGAACCGGTCCAGCGAAGAGCTGGACCTCCTGATGGGCATCATCGCCAACACCCTGGACCGGCTGGACGAGGATGCCAACATCTCTGTCCATGCGATGGGTGCCCCGGAGCTGCTCCCCGGCTACCTCGCCGAGCGGCTCAACAAGCTGACTGCGCGGACGCCCGTCCGGGAGAAGATCCACGTCAACGTGGCTGTCGGCTACGGCGGGCGGCGGGAAATCGTGGACGCGGTCCGCGAACTCCTGCATGACGCCGTGGCCAAGGGCACGGACATTTCCCGGCTCGCGGATGAACTCTGTGTGGACGATATTTCCCGCTTCCTCTACACCCGGGGCCAGCCAGACCCGGACCTGGTGATCCGCACCTCCGGCGAACAAAGGCTCTCAGGGTTCCTGATGTGGCAGAGCGCGTACAGCGAGTTCTATTTCTGCGAGGCGCTCTGGCCCGCTTTCCGCAAGGTGGACTTCCTGCGGGCCCTCCGCGATTACGCGGGCCGGCAGCGTCGCTTCGGGACCTGACATCTCCGGTTCACGGGGAGTTCACGCCGGCGCAACAGGAATCGCCGCGTAATGGTTGCGGAAATTACCTGGAGTGGATTTACGTTATATCCATCAGCAGGCAAAACCGCCGGCTGATCGGGGAGGCCAGTACATGGAGCGAAACATCGCACCGGTTGTATGGGAGGCCGGACCCGGCCTCGTGGCCGAGCCGCCTCACCAATAACAATTCCGGGCTTGCCCGGGGCTGGAGTCGATGTGGCTACTTCTGAACAACTGCCCGAGGTCCTTTTCGACCAGGGAGAGAAAGCTACCTCTCGCGCCACGCGAGCCACTACACAAACCGGCGCAGCAACGGATGCTGCGGCCGGTTTTGCCGTCTCCGGAAGGGAAGCCCTCATCCACACGTTCGTGATCGACACGTCAGTCCTCTTGTCCGACCCGCGCGCCCTGCTTCGCTTTGCCGAACACGAAGTCATCGTCCCGGTGGTGGTCATCACCGAGCTTGAAGCCAAACGGCACGACCCCGAACTTGGCTACTTCGCCCGCAAGGCCCTCCGGCTCCTCGATGACCTCCGCGTCAAGCACGGCGGACTGAACCAGCCAATCCCCATCGGTGACGACGGCGGCACCCTCATGGTGGAGCTGAACCACATCTCGTCCGAGGTGCTGCCGATGGGCTTCCGCAGCGGGGACAACGACAGCCGGATCCTTGCGGTGGCGAAGAACCTCTCCAACGAAGGCCGGGACGTCACCGTGGTGTCCAAAGACCTGCCGATGCGGGTTAAGGCCTCTGCGATGGGGCTTACGGCCGACGAATACCGCAACGAGCTGGTGAAGGACTCCGGCTGGACCGGCGTCGCCGAGGTTGAAGCCAACGAGCAGGAAATCTCCACCCTTTACGGCCACGAGCCCGTCTTCATCCCCGCGGCAGCCGAGATGCCGGTCAACACCGGCCTGGTGCTGCTGTCCAACCGCGGCTCCGCGCTGGGCCGGGTGGGACCCGACAAGCAGGTCCGCCTGGTCAAGGGCGACCGTGACGTCTTCGGCCTCCACGGCAGGTCCGCGGAGCAGCGCCTGGCCATCGACATGCTGATGGATCCCGCCGTCGGCATCGTGTCCATCGGCGGCCGGGCCGGCACCGGCAAATCAGCCCTTGCCCTCTGCGCAGGCCTCGAAGCGGTGTTGGAGCGCCGCGAGCACCGAAAGGTGATCGTCTTCCGCCCCCTCTACGCCGTCGGCGGCCAGGAACTTGGCTACCTGCCCGGTTCCGAGTCCGAGAAGATGAACCCGTGGGCCCAGGCGGTCTTTGACACCCTCGGCGCGCTGGTCAGCCAGGAAGTGGTGGAGGAGGTCATGGACCGCGGAATGCTCGAGGTCATGCCGCTCACCCACATCCGCGGACGCTCCCTGCACGACGCCTTCGTGATTGTGGACGAAGCCCAGTCGCTCGAGAAGAACGTCCTGCTGACCGTCATGAGCCGCATCGGCCAGAACTCGAAGATTGTCCTCACCCACGACGTCGCCCAGCGGGACAACCTCCGGGTCGGGCGGCACGACGGCATCGCCGCCGTCGTCGAAACCCTGAAGGGCCACCCGCTCTTCGGCCACGTCACCCTGACCCGCTCCGAAAGGTCCCCGATCGCCGCCCTGGTGACGGAACTGCTCGAGGGATAGGTCAGCCGGACCCGTAAGGTGCGTGGGGCACCCTTCCTCTGCGTGCTGGCTCCTTCGTCGCCTTTGACGCACGCTGCCGGAAGGCTGCCCCACGCAAATGTCCGGTCCCAGTGCTTCGTGTCGGAGCGCATCGCCGACCGAAGCGGCGCGACGGGAGGTGTCTAAGCGATGGCGAAGCGCTGGGGGCGGACGAACCCAACCACTGCCACCTACGTGACCTTCAGGAACTTCGCCGCGGTTTCGTGGCCTTCTACCTGTAACTGCCAGTCCGGCCTCTTGAAGTTTTCCGCGGTGAGGCGGACGTGTTGGACTGTTTCCACCTTGGTGCCCCAGGCCTTGCGGGTGGTTCCGTTGAGCTCGTAACCGAGGCTGCGGGAGACCCCGAGGGAGGCCTTGTTCCAGACTGCGGCCTCGGATTCGGCCACGTCGGCGCCCAACCAGTCAAAGGCCCACAGGACGACGGCGGCGCGCATCTCCTTGCCAAGACCGCGGCCCTGGACGGACTGCTTCAGCCACGATCCGGTGGTGACGGTCTTGAGGGCGGCGAAATCCTTGGCCCCCACGTCCTGGCAGCCCACGAACTCACCCTCGTGCCAAATGCCCAGGAGAATCATCCAGGACTCGGGGCTGCACTCTGCCCGGCAGCGCCAGTACCAGCGGGCCATGTTGGAGCCCAGCTCATCCCCGGGGACCTCAGTCCAGGGAGTGCTGAACGGACTCTTCCCGGTCTCATGGATACCGCTGCGTGCGGCGTCGACGGCGGCGGGAATGTCCCCGTCCCGGACGGGGCGGAGTTCCAGCCGCGGGGTGGTCAGCTTGAGGTCGAAAAGTGGCCAAACGGAGCCCAGCGTAGTCATCAGCGAAGCCTAGCCGATCGGCATCGCGGGGCCTTGTCACATCAGGCGGGAACGTCCCAGCTGATGTGTCTCCGCACGTCCGTGAGGTTCATGGATTCGGCCAGGAACAGGTCATCGAGCATGTATTCGTCCACGGCAAGTATCCGCAGCCAATGGCCGTATTCGCCGGTGGAGGGTTCCAGGGATTGGCTGGCAACGCAAACCCCGGTTCCCAGGTCCACCCGGATACGGTTGCGCCCGGCAAGGCAGAGAGGCGCAGCAGGATCCGCCGGGTGGTAGGCCGGAGTGGGGGTTACCACGGCCTCCAGCGCTGGTCTGCCTTCGTGTTCAACCGCACGGTGCTCCTCAACCAGCACGGCGTTGCTGCCCGGAAACTCAAGGGGAACGGGGGAGTTGCCCGCAAGTTCAACCGGATCCAGGGCGGCGGAGAAGCGGCCGTTTCCGAATCCCGGTTCCCCATAGGCGGCTTCGGGCCGGCGTTTGACCAGGCCGGAGCCGTCGTAAACCGGCGTGACCAGCTGCGGCGGCAGCAGCCACGATTTCCGGGTGGAGCTGACGTAGAGACCGTCACGGGAATCGTTGATTCCGGTGGTGCTGTGGAGGACCAGTCCGTCCGGGCTTTCGAGGCGGAGAGCGCCGGGCCGGCGAAGCCAGGCCCGCACGAGGGGAGCCGTGGGGGACGGGGCCTCCGTGAACGGTTCGTCCCAGTACTCAAAGCGAAGGGACTGCCACTTCCAGGGCGAGGACCGGCACAGGTTGCGGAACGTGGCGGTTGGGTCTGCGGATGATGCGCCTCGGTCCGGATCCGGCCGGTGCCGGGAATCCCATGTCGCCATATGCACAGTTTACGCGGGCACGGTGCGGCAGCCACGGGAATTCCAGTAGCATCCGAGGGGTGATTGGTCGTCTGGGGGATCTGTGGCAGCACATGCCGGCTGCCTTTTGGCTGGTGCTCGCGGCGTGCCTGTACTTCGCGGTGATGGCTGTCCGGCTGACAGTGATCGACGTCCGGCACCACCTGCTGCCCAACCGGATTGTCTTCCCGTCATATGCCGTGGCCGGCATCCTGCTCCTGGCTGCCGCCATTGCCGGCGCCGCCGCACCGGCTGGCGGCAATCTTGGTGCCGCCTTGTTTGCAGTGCCGGCGCTCCGGGTGCTCGCCGGCGCGGCCGTGCTGTGGCTCTTCTACTTTGTGCTCCGCTTTGCCTACCCGCCAGGCATGGGCTTTGGCGACGTGAAACTGGCCGGGGTGCTGGGGATGTACCTCGGCTACCTCGGCTGGGGGCATGTGTTCGCCGGGACTTTCCTGGCGTTCCTGCTCGGCGCGCTTTGGTCTGTTGCGCTCCTGGCGGCCCGGCGCGGGACACTGAAATCGTCCATTCCGTTTGGTCCCTTCATGCTGGCCGGGACCGCCGTCGCCATGCTCCTGCCGGCGTGATGGCGCCGCGCTGGATAGGCTGTCCGTTTCCCCCTGCCCCAAGAATTTTGTCCAGAAATGGAGGGCTTAAGGGCTGCTAAGGCGCCATATCTGGACAAAAACTCCTTAGAGTACGACGGCGGCCGGTCACCTTCCGTTCGAAAGGTGACCGGCCGCCGTCGGGCGTTCCGGAGGCTCTGCGGCTCTATGCCTTGTGGGCCGGTGCCGTCATGGTGGTGACGTCCAGTGCATTGTCCAGGTCAGCCTCGGAGACCTTGCCTTCGCCGTCTCCGACGAAGCCGAGCTTCTCGGTGGCCTGGCGGATGGTCAGGCCCTCCGCGACGGCCGTCTTGGCGATCTTGGCGGCGTTCTCGTAGCCGATGTACTTGTTCAGCGGGGTGACGATGGACGGCGAGGCCTCCGCCAGGAAGCGGGCGCGTTCCACGTTGGCGGTGATGCCGTCAATCATCTTGTCCGCCATGACGCGGCTGGTGTTGGCCAGCAGGCGGATGGACTCCAGCAGGTTGGCGGCCATGACCGGGATGCCGACATTCAGCTCGAAGGCTCCGTTGGTGCCGGACCAGGCGATGGCGGTGTCATTGCCGATGACCTGCGCGGCCACCATGATGGACGCCTCGCAGATGACCGGGTTGACCTTGCCGGGCATGATCGAGGAACCGGGCTGCAGGTCGGGGATGGCGATCTCGCCCAGGCCGGTATTGGGGCCGGAGCCCATCCAGCGCAGGTCGTTGTTGATCTTCATGAACGAGATGGCGATGTTGCGCAGCTGGCTGGACGCCTCGATCAGGCCGTCGCGGTTGGCCTGTGCCTCGAAGTGGTCGCGTGCCTCCGTGAGGGGCAGCCCCGTGTCCGTGGCGAGCAGTTCGATGACCCGCTCCGGGAACCCGGCGGGGGTGTTGATGCCGGTGCCCACGGCGGTGCCGCCCAGCGGAACCTCGGCAACGCGGGGGAGGGCGGCGTTGATGCGCTCGATGCCGTAGCGGACCTGTGCCGCGTAGCCGCCGAACTCCTGTCCCAGGGTTACGGGCGTGGCGTCCATGAGGTGCGTGCGGCCGGACTTCACCACGTCCTTGAACTCAACGGCCTTGCGCTCCAGCGACTCGGCCAGGTAGCCCAGCGCGGGGATCAGGTCATTGATCAGCGCGGAGGTAGCCGCAACGTGCACGGAGGTGGGGAACACGTCGTTGGAGGACTGCGAGGCGTTGACGTGGTCGTTCGGGTGGACAACCTTGTCGCTGCCGGCGGCCTTCAGGGCGCGGGTGGCCAGCTCGGCGAGGACCTCGTTCGTGTTCATGTTCGAGGAGGTGCCGGAACCGGTCTGGAAAACATCGATGGGAAAGTCGCCGTCGTACTTGCCGGCAGCAACCTCGTCAGCGGCGTCTGCGATCGCCTTGGCCAGCTCGCCGTCGAGCACACCCAGTTCAGCGTTGGCCTGGGCGGCAGCCTTCTTGACCCGGGCCAGCGCCTCGATGTGGGTGCGTTCCAGGGTCTTGCCGGAAATCGGGAAGTTCTCCACTGCCCGCTGCGTCTGCGCGCGGTACAGTGCGTTCACGGGGACGCGGACTTCGCCCATCGTGTCATGTTCAATGCGGAACTCTTCAGTGGAAGTCATGGGGCTAGCTTATGGCGACCAGCCACCCCATCGAAAACCGTGAAGAGCATGCTACGGGGCCCTTGCCGGGCCCCGTGCGGAAGCCTTCTAGAGCTCGCCGATTCCCGAAACAAGGTTCGCACGGCCCTCTGCCAGGCTGTACGAAAGACCGATGACTGCCGTCCGGCCTTCCTCGATTGCGTTCGAAATCACACGCGAGCTGTCCGCCAGCCGCTGCGAGGTCTGCTTGACGTGCTCCACCACCATGTCGTTGACCTCGGTTTCGTCGTTCCGGAGGGAGGTCAGCACGGACGGCGTGATGCGCTCCACCAGGTCGCGGATGAAGCCGGCGGGCATCTGGCCCGTCTCCACGGCCGACTTGGTGGCGCTGACGGCGCCGCAGCTGTCGTGGCCGAGGATGACGATCAGCGGCACTCCCAGCACCCCCACGCTGTACTCGAGGGAACCCAGGACGGCATCATCGATCACCTGGCCGGCCGTGCGCACCACGAAAACGTCACCGAGCCCGACGTCGAAGATGATCTCGGCCGCGAGGCGGGAATCGGAGCAGCCAAAGATCACCGCAAAGGGGTGCTGGTTCTCCACGAGGGAGGAGCGGCGCGACGCGTCCTGGTTGGGATGGGACGTCTCGCCGCTGACAAAGCGTTCGTTTCCTTCGCGCAGACGGCGCCAGGCAAGTGCAGGAGTCAGGTAAGTAGCCACGGGACTACGTTACGGTGCCGGAGTGGCCGAGGGTGAAACTGTGACGCCCGGGCTGCTTTCCATGGACCTTACGACGGCGTCCGCCAGGGTGGCGAACTCGTCCAGCTGGGCTGCGCCGGACAGGATGACGGTGGTCCCGCGGTAGTCAAGGACCAAGGATTTCTCGCCCTTGCCGGTGTCCCGGATTTCCCATTCCTGGCCTCCGGCGTTCCGGGAACCGGTCACCGGTGCGTTCCGCGTCTGCTGGAGCAGCCAGGTGGGGTTGGCCTTGCTAGTCTGCACCAGGGCAATGAATGAGTCCTTGGGGGTCAGGAAGCCGACCTCCCAGGTGGGGACCCCGCTGCCCGTGCCTGCCTCCCAGCGCGCGTAGTTGGGGCGGAAGGCGCCGCCGGTCTCGGGTGCCGCAGGTGTGAATCCTGCCACATCCGTGGCATTGCGCGAGACGGCGGCCACATCGATGTCGGGGCGGTAGCCGTCGGTCTTGGGCAGCGGATTCATGAGGATGATCGGCAGGAAGGCTGCGATGCTGACCACCAGTGCAATGATCATGCCGATGGCTGAAGCATTCGCCCGCTTGGCGGCAGCAGCCGGAATGACAGGCTTTACCGGAGCTTCGCCAGCCGGACCGGCCGCCTGCCGGCCGCCCGCCGGCTCCGCTGGCTCGGGGCTGGGACTGGTCTTCTCCTGCATGTCATTCACCCTTCTATAGTCGCCCATGCCGGCGGGCAACTTCCATTCGGCCGGCTCGCGTCGCAGAACGTCCCCTGCGGGCACATTGCGCCGCCACGTCATTCGCCGCCCGACAGGCGGCCCCGCGACTATGATCGGAAGTAGAGGAATCACCGTCCAGCTGTTCCGGCGGGCGGGTTCAATGATCGCCACTCGAAGAAGAGGTTCACGTGTCACCAGCGTCCATGACCCAGAAGTACTCCACGATTTCACCGTCCCTGGCGGTGGGCAATGACGAACCGGACCGCAACCTTGCCCTCGAGCTTGTCCGCGTTACCGAGGCGGCAGCGATCGCCGGTGGCCACTGGGTGGGTTTCGGCGACAAGAACACGGCGGACGGCGCCGCCGTGGACGCCATGCGCTCGTTCCTGCAGACTGTCCACTTCAATGGCGTGGTGGTGATCGGCGAAGGCGAGAAGGACGAAGCCCCCATGCTCTTCAACGGCGAGCGCGTCGGTGACGGCACGGGCCCCGAGTGCGATGTGGCCGTCGATCCCATCGACGGAACCAGGCTCACTGCACTGGGCATCAACAACGCCCTGGCAGTCCTGGCAGTGGCAGAACGCGGCTCCATGTTCGACCCGTCGGCCGTCTTCTACATGGAGAAGCTCGTCACCGGCCCCGAAGCCGCTGACATGGTGGATCTGCGCCTGCCGGTGAAGCAGAACCTGCACCTGATTGCCAAGGCCAAGGGCGTGAAGGTCAACCAGCTCAACGTCATGATCCTTGACCGTGACCGGCACCGTCCGCTGGTGGAGGAAATCCGCGAGGCCGGGGCGCGCACCAAGTTCATCATGGACGGTGACGTGGCCGGCGCCATCGCCGCTGCCCGCTCCGGCACCGGCGTGGACGCCCTGATGGGGATTGGCGGTACCCCCGAAGGTATCGTGGCCGCTTGCGCCATCAAGTCCCTGGGGGGCGTCATCCAGGGCCGGCTGTGGCCCACCAGCGACGAAGAGAAGCAGAAGGCGATCGACGCCGGCCACGACCTGGAACGCGTCCTCTCCACCAACGACCTCGTCTCCAGCGACAACTGCTACTTCGCCGCGACGGGAATCACCGATGGCGACCTCCTCAAGGGTGTCCGCTACTCCAAGGACAAGGTCCTGACGCAGTCCATCGTGATGCGCTCCAAGTCCGGAACCATCCGATTCGTGGACGGCGAGCACCGCGCAGACAAGTGGGAAGGCTACGCCCGCAAGAGCTGAGCCACCCAGCTGGACCGCCGGAGTCCCGGAGCACTATGCTCCGGGACTCCGGCGTTAAAGCCTTGGTATAGGGTTTAAGCCATGATTCCAGCTGTTGTTCCCTGTACTGACCGCGCCCTTTGGGATGACCACGTAGACCGGTTCCAGGGACATCCGCAACAGCTCTGGGGCTGGGGCGAGACCAAGGCAATGCACGGCTGGTCCGTCGACCGCGTGCTCCTTGAAGCCGGCGGCACCACCATCGGCTGTGCCCAGCTGCTGGTCCGGCGCCTCCCGGTTCCCTTCCGCGCCCTGGTCTACATTCCCCGCGGCCCGATGTGTTCCGTGGAAGACACTCCGGCCGTGCTTCGCAGCCTGGCCGACCACGCTGCGTCCCGCCACCACGGCGTTGCCTTGAGCATCGAACCCGACTGGGACCGGGATTCCCCCTATGCGGGGGCCGTTGCGGGAGCAGGCTTCCGCGAGACCACCAACACCGTCCTCATCCCGCGCACCCTCATCCTCGATCTCACCAAGTCTGATGACGAGCTGATGGCGGACATGTCCAAGACCACCCGCGCAAACATCCGCAAGGCCATGCGCAGCGACGTGGAGTTCCGGAAGGTCAAGAACGATTCTGAGCTTGAGCAGGTGCTGGGCATCTACCGCGAGACGGCTGAGCGGGCCGGCTTCGGTATCCACGAGGACCAGTACTACCGGGATATTTTCCGCAACCTGGGGGAGGGCTCACCCATCATTGGTGCGTTCGACGGCGAGCAGCTGCTGGCCTTTGTCTGGCTGGCACGCAGCGGTGCCACTGCGTTCGAGCTCTACGGCGGCGTTTCCGCGGAGGGCCAGAAGAAGCGAGTGAACTACGGCGTCAAGTGGGCAGCACTGCAGGCCATGCGCGAGGACGGGTGCTCACGGTACGACTTCAACGGGCTGCTCAACGATGGCATCTCGGACTTCAAGAAGCAGTTCGGCAAGCATGAAAACATGCTCCTGGGAACCTGGGAGAAGCCGCTGTCGCCGTTCTACCCGGCCTACTCCCGGGCAATGCCGCTGGCGCGGAAAGGCATCCAGGCGGCGCGCCGGCTGGCGAAAACAGCAGCCAGCCGTGCCCGTTCCTTGCTCCGCCGCTAAAGGCCCGTAGTCACCGCGAACGCCAGGGCAGGCTCGGTGCTGCCCGCCACCGGGTGGACGTTCACAGGCGCTTCGGCGGCAGCGAGGAATGCGCTGCCGCCACGCGCCAGCTGCAGGTCTCCCTTCGGCGAGTCCAGGTACACCTCGCCCGCAACCACGATCACCACCACGGCTCCTGACTGGGCCAGCGGCACGGGGGCGGCGTCGGGCTGCAGTTCAATGCGCTGAAGCTGGAACTCCGCGAAAGGCGGGCGGTAGAGCTCCTGGTCAAGGACACTCTTCTCGGCATCGAGCATCGGCACGGCCACCGGGTGAAAATCGATGGTGCGCAGGAGTTCGGGCACGTCAACGAACTTGGGTGTCAGCCCGCCGCGCAGCACGTTGTCCGATGATGCCATCACCTCGACGCCCAGCCCGTGGAGGTAGGCGTGGACGTTACCGGCGGGCAGGTAGACGGACTGGCCCGGCTGCAGCGAAATCCGGTTGAGGAGCAGAGAAATCAGCACCCCGGGGTCGCCCGGATACTTCTCGTTGAGGCTGATGACGGTTCCCAGCTCGGCCTCGTAGGGTGCAAGGGACCCGCCGGCCAGAAGCGCTGCCACCACCTGGGCGGTGGCATCGGACACGGCCTGTCCGCCGGTGATGAGGCGTTCAAAGGCCTTCCGGAGGCCCGCCCCCTCATCGGCCTCGTCCAGGTCCACCATCAGTGCAGGCAGCAGGGCGGGAACTTGCCCCTCCACTGCCTCAAAGGCTGACGCGACGCGCTGCAGTACGTTCCTGGTTTCGGCTACCGGGCGGAAACCGCACAAGGCCTCAAAGGGCGTCAGTGCGAAGATCATCTCCGGCTTGTGGTTGTCATCGCGGTAGTTGCGGTGGGGCGCATTGGGGGCCACGCCGTCGGCGTTTTCGCGGGCAAAACCGGCCTTGGCCTGTTCCAGGCTGGGGTGGACCTGCAGCGACAGCGGCTGGGCTGCGGCGAGGATTTTTGCCAGGAAGGGTAGCCGGGGGCCAAACCGCGACACGGACTCGGCCCCCAGGAAGTGTTCCGGATCCTTGGCGATCAAGGCGTCCAGCGGGGTGGAACTGCCGTCTTCAGGCACATGGGCCACGGACGGTGAATCGGGGTGGGCGCCGATCCAGAGTTCCGCTTCAGGCCTGCCGGATTCGGGCCGGCCCAAAAGTGCCGCGATCGCCGTGGTGGAACCCCAGGCGTAATCCCGGAGGACGTTGTCAATCTCGTACAAAACCGGTTCCGTTTCTTTAGGTCTGATTGCGGGGGCTAGAGCGCCGCGCACATGCCGTTGCTGGCCACGAGTTCGCGGATGGCCTGCTCGTTGCCCTCACGCTTGAGCTGGTTCAGCATCTGTTCGGTGATCGGCTCGCCGTCGGGCGTGGTGGTCACCGGGGTGAAGTCCGACGGCGTGGGCTGCCGTACGGCGCTGCCCGCAGCCAGCGGGGTGGCCGGGAAGGCTCCTGCCGCATGGATGGGACCGGCGCCAGACGCCGGGACAACCATGACGTCGTCGGCAGCTCCTGCCGACTGGGCGTCCTGCGCCGAGGCCGAGGCCAGCAGCTCGTCCACACGCTCGTGGATCTGGTCGAAGTCCGGCACGGTGGAGAATGAAGCGTCGAAGTCGGGCGGGCCGATGGTGAGCCGCTTAATATCCTGGCCCTTCGCCTTCATGGCGAGGTCCACAAAGCTGCCCAGCTGGGAGGAGGAGATGTTGGAATCCACCACCTTGGTTCCCGCGTTGGCGATGTCCTCGAACTTCGACAGCAGCGTGGCAGGGTCAAGCTGTTTGAGCATTGCCTGCTGGACGCACTGCTGGCGCTGGATCCGGGCGTAGTCGTCCACGAATTCCCTCGAGCGGCCGTACCAGAGGGCGAGGTCGCCGTTGAGCCGGTGTTCGCCGGCCGGGATCCAGCCGAGGGGCATGCCGTGGATGCCGTTTGCCTCGTCGATGACGTCGCCGCTGATGGGAACCCAGCCGCCGGCCTTGATCCTGATGCCGCCCATGGCATCGATGAGCTTTGCGAAGCCTTCCATGTCCACCAGGACGTAGGCCTGCACGGTAATGCCCAAGGTTCCGGAGACGGCCTCCAGCGTCGCCTGGGCACCAGGATCGGCCACTCCCGGGTAGAGGTCCGAGTACTCGTTCGTGACCTCGGTGTTGATGGCGTTGATCAGGCATTGGTCGCCGCAGTTGTACCCGTCAGGGTAAATGGACCGCATCGGCGAATCCTCGCTGAACTGAGCGTTCTGGAGGTTGCGGGGCACTGAGATGATGGCTGTCTGGCCGGTTTCGGCGTCCACGCTCAGCACGGAGAGGCTGTCCGGGCGCCTTCCGGTGCGGTCGTCGCCGGCGTCGCCGCCCATCATCAGGAAGTTGTAGCGGCCGTCCACGGGATCGATCGCCGGGCCGGAGGAGAAGATGCTGCCGATGGCATTGCGGCTGACGTTGAGCAGGTATGCCGCGTAGCCGAGTGAGCCGCTGCCGGCCACCAGGGCCAGGACCAGGGTTACGACGACGGCCGGCCGGGTGGGCGGCGCCAGCAGCACGGGACGGATGAGCCGCAGGGTGTTGATGAACAGGACGGCCCAGCCCGCCGCAAGGGCCACCAGTGCGATGACGATCACCAGCGAGGCAAACGGGTTGGTGACAATGGTCACCAGCGCTGTCCGGTTGGCAACGAGCAGGAGGACCGCCAGCAGCAGGGCAGCCCAAACGCAGAGCGTTACGCGGAGGGCAGCCCGGCCCAGATTGCGGTCGCCCGCCACCAATTGCGCACTGCCCGGGACCAGGAGCGTCAGCAGGATCAGGACGAAAGCGCGCTTGGTCCGGACCGGAGCGGAAGCGCTGACCGGGTAGCGGACCGGGTCCGTCAACGCGGTGTCGGACTGCGACTGCGGAACTTTGCTGCTGGACATGCCGGCGGTCCTAACGGCTGCCCCGCTGGGAGCTGTTGCCTTCAGCGAAGACTTCGCTGACTTTCTGCCGGAGGCTGGCCCCCTTGCGGCTGGCCACGGCGTTCAGGTCGGAAGCGAAGTCCAAAAGGTCAGTGCGGAGGGAAGCGGCAAACTCGTCCGTTCCCGCGGCAAGCATCCGGACTGCCAGGAGTCCGGCGTTGCGCGCGCCGGCGATGGACACCGTGGCTACGGGCACGCCGGCAGGCATCTGGACAATGGAGAGCAGTGAGTCCATGCCGTCCAGCGTTTTCAGGGGAACAGGAACACCGATGACCGGCAGGGGAGTGACGCTGGCCAGCATTCCCGGCAAGTGGGCGGCGCCGCCGGCTCCGGCGATGATCACCCGCAGTCCGCGCTCATGGGCTGTCTGCCCGTACCGGATCATTTCGGTCGGCATCCGGTGGGCGGAGACTACGTCAGCTTCAAAAGGGATCCCGAATTCGGCCAGGGCGTCGGCAGCGGCCTCCATCACCGGCCAGTCGGAGTCGGACCCCATGACCAGGCCCACCAGGGGGCTTGCGGCGGCACCGGCGGCGGGGTTTGCTGGGGTGCTCATGCAGTCTCCTCGAAAGTGTGTGGCGCTTCATCCGCCGCTGCCCGCCCGTCGCGGATGATGTTGGCCACCATGGCGGCGCGGCGCCGGACCGAATCGACGTCCGCAGTGGACGTGCCTACGAGGTTCACGTGGCCGATCTTGCGGCCAGGACGCACCGACTTGCCGTAGCAGTGCACCTTGGCGGCCGGTTCGCTGGCCAGCGCGAGCGGAAACGCGGAATACAGGTCCTGGTTCTCGCCGCCAAGGAAGTTCTTCATGACCGTCACCGGGGCCAGGGCATCGGTTGCACCGAGGGGCAGGTTCAGGACGGCGCGCAGGTGCTGCTCGAACTGGCTCGTCACGGCCCCGTCCTGGGTCCAGTGCCCGGTGTTGTGGGGGCGCATGGCCAGTTCATTGATCAGGAAGCCCGCACCGACGCCAGGGGTTTCGAACATCTCCACGGCCAGCACTCCGGTCACCCCCAGTTCGCCGGCGATCCGCAGGGCTGCGTCCTCGGCTGCCGCGGCAACCTCCACGGGGATGTCCAGGGCAGGGGCAATCACTTCGTCGCAGACACCGTCCACCTGGATGGTGTGCACTACCGGCCATGCGCGTGCCTCGCCATCGGGAGTCCGGGCGACCAGCGCTGACAGTTCCCGGGTGAACTCAACCTTGGCTTCGGCCAGGAGGGGGCTCATCGCCTGGAACCAGTCCTCGGTGCCGGCTGCTTCCTCTGCCGAATTGATGACCCGGACGCCCTTGCCGTCGTAGCCGCCGCGCGGCGTTTTCAGGACCACGGGCCAGCCGGTGGCGTCACCGAAACTGACGAGGGCGGCCACATCGTCCACGGGGGCCCAGGCAGGGTTGGGCAGTTCGAGCCGGTCGATCGCGGCGCGCATCACCAGCTTGTCCTGTGCGTGCACCAGGGCGTCAGGCCCCGGCTGGACGTTCACTCCTGCTTCCTGCAGGGCCCGAAGGTGGTCCGTGGGCACGTGTTCGTGGTCGAACGTCAGCACGTCCAGGCCCTGGGCGAAGTCAACCAGGGTCTGCAGATCCTTGTAGTCGCCCACCGGGGAAGTGGAAACCGCGGCTACTGCCGACACGTCGTCGCCTTCGGCCAGGACACGGAGTTCGAAGCCGAGTGCAGTTGCGGCTGGGGCCATCATTCGCGCAAGTTGGCCGCCGCCAACCACACCTATTACTGGAAAAGTCACATGGGCCAGCCTACCGAAGACCGCCCGGTATCCCGGCCTCCGGCAGCGGTGGTGGAGGCGATTTTGTGTAACGTGGGGCTGCCCCGTGCATCCTTGGGAGGCTGGCTCCATGTTTTGGGGGCTAAAATAGGCCTCTGGCCAGGTGGCCCATAGTTGAACGGCCATGGAGGGTCATGTATACCGCATTAGCAGATCGTATCCGGGGACTGGCCTCGCTTTTTTGGCGCGAAGTGGCCAAGTTCGGCGCAGTCGGCGGTGTGGCGTTCGTCATCGACAACGGCATGACCTACTACCTGATGCATGGCCCGATGTCGGACAGCGAAGCCAAGGCCCGGTTTGTGGGTGCGTCAATAGCCACAGTCTTTTCCTGGATCGCCAACCGGTTCTGGACGTTCCGGCACCGCCGCCAGGACAATGTCCTGCGCGAATTCCTCATGTTCATCCTGATCAACGGCATCGGAATCGGCATCTCCACGGGCTTCACTGCGGTGGCCAAGTACGGCCTGGGGATCACGGACAAAAACCTGCTGTTCTTCGCCGGCGTGTTCGGCATCCTGGTCGCCACAGTGGTGCGTTTCTTTGCCTACCGCTTCCTGGTCTTCAACAAAGAGCTGGACCAGGAGCCCGAGTTCTCGCACGACCACGAACTCATCGAAATCCACCACCACCAGAAGGAACACGCGGCCGCGGCCGAGCGCGAGCCTTCGCCGGACAGGTCAACCCAGCCGTAGGGACTCCGGACTGCCCTGGAGCGCACGGGACGAACAGCTGTCAGCTGCCGTGGATGCGTTCCGCTGCCAGCAGCTTGTCCGTCAGTTCCACGTCAGGATGGGTCAGCACGACGGAACCTCCCCGCTTCCAGGCGCCGAGGGCATGGGCCAGGGCTTTTTCCAGTCCGTCCGAGGCAGGGATGTGCAGCCGCACGCCCTCCTCGTGGGCCACGGCGAAGGTATCGAACAGCTCCCCGTGCAGGTGTCCCCGGCCCTCGCTGTCCACGATGGCACAGGCGCCGGGGTCGGCATCGGCGTGGGACATGAAAACGTCGCCGTGGCTGCGGACTTCTGCCGCGTAGTCAATGCAGCCGGGCGCGAGTTCTCCCGCCCAGCGCATGGCCAGGGCGGGGAGCGCAACGGCGATGACGGCGTCGTAGTTCCCATCTGCTGACTGGGGATCGGCGGTGACCAGGAAATCGGCGTCGGGTCCCGCGATTACCGCCTCAAGGCCAAGCTGCCATGCGGAAAGCGCCCAGACCAGTGCCTTCCAGTGGGCCGGCAGCTCCAGCCGCAGCCGCATCCCCGGTTCTGCGTCGAGTTCGTCCTGCAGCAAGTTGCTTGTCTTGGCCACCCAGTTGTCCAGGACCCGGCCGGAGAGTTCCACGCGTTCGGCGTCCGGGCCGTACCACGTGAGGCGGGGAGCCGTGGAATTTCCTGAGCGAAGGTTCGCCATCAAATCGAGCGCGGGTGTAGTCATGGCACCATCCTGCCACTGCTTCGGCACACGGTCATCGGGTGCTGATGCTATGGAAACGCTCAGGCTCCTGAAGTGATATTTATCACAAGCAAAGGTAAGCGTGCTTGCTATTTATCCGTTTTCGGGGTATTTTTTGCGGAACTACGGGTTTTCTCGGCCATTTTCCGCAAGCAAAGAGGTGCCTGGCGGGCTGTTCCCGGGATGGGGAGGAAAAAATCCCGGGCGTGGCGTGACCATCGTTGGGGGAGTTCACTGATTATTATCCCGGCAGCGGCTTGACTCGCCCTAGTTACACACGTGTAATTAGGTATCTAAAGCGACTGCGTAAATACCGGCACACAACCGAGTGCCTGCGTATCCAGGCAGGGGCTGCAACATCAGGAGGGTCGCCGTGGGGCATGTAGAGCGTATCCAGGAAGATGCCGTCGTGGCCGGTCAGGCAACGGCAAAGTACCGTGCACGGGGGGTGCCAGGTGACTGGTTCGTGGACCCTGCGGATCCTGGGGCCGCGGAGCGGTATAACCGCGATGCCGGCGGCCTCCTGGAGGACCAGGCCACGGCATTCCTTGCGGCGCATGAGGCCCTTCTGGCCGGGGGACAGGACGCCGAAGACGAACTTGATCCACCCATGGAGCTGCGCGCCCCTGACTCGGTCCAGCCGGTCTGGATAGGACTGCCGTTCCAGCAGGACTTCGACGACGAAGGCGAACTTGGTTGGCAGACTGACGCCTTGTGCGCCCAGACGGATCCGGAGGCGTTCTTCCCCGAAAAGGGCGGTTCCACCCGTGACGCCAAGAAGGTGTGCGGTGCCTGCAATGTACGGTCGCAGTGCCTCGAGTATGCCCTGGCCAACGACGAACGGTTTGGCATTTGGGGAGGCCTTTCCGAGCGTGAGCGCCGGCGGCTGAGGAAGCGAGCAATCTAATTCACCAGGATGTCCTTGTCACTGCCGTTGTGGTCGCCCACAACGGCAGTGACTACCTGCCCAGAACCCTGTCAGCTTTGGCGGACCAGACCCGGCCCGTGGACCGTGCCATTGGTGTGGACGCAGGCTCCCGCGACAACTCCCGCGCCCTCCTTGAGCGGGCGTTGGGTGCGGCCAGCGTGGTCAGCCATGACCGCGGCAAAGGCGGCATGGGGGCAGCGGTTTCCGCGGGACTGGCGGCGCCGGCCGCCCGGAAGGGCAGCGCGCAAGACAGCAGGCAGGAATGGATCTGGCTGCTGCATGACGACGCCGCCCCCGCCCCCGAAGCACTTGCCGAGTTGTTGAGTGCCGTGGAGCGGGCACCCTCCGTGACCGTCGCAGGCTGCAAACAGCTGGACTGGCACTCGGAACGCCGGCTGATCGACGTCGGCCTTTCCACCAGCCGCTGGGCCGAGCGGCTCACCCTGATTGACGCCGACGAACTCGACCAGGGGCAGTACGACGGTCGCAGCGATACTTTCGCCGTCAACTCCGCAGGCATGCTGGTCCGCCGCGATATCTGGGAACAGCTCGGCGGCTTCGACCCCGCACTCCCCGGCAGCGGTGACGACGTCGACTTCTGCTGGCGCAACCGCCTGGCCGGTCACCGCGTGGTGGTAGTTCCTGCGGCGCGCATGTTCCACGTAAGCCATAGGCCGCACGCTTTGGGGAACCCGGCAGCGGCACGGAAGGCGCAGGTCCACCTGCGGCTCAAGCACGCCCCGGCATGGATGGTTCCCGTGCACGCCGTCGGCGCTCTCCTTGGCTGCCTCTTCAGGCTGGTCGTGAGTATTGCGCTGAAGGACCCGGGCCACGGCATTACCCAGTTCATTGCCACCGTCGCTGCCCTGGCCCGTCCGCGGGCTGTGCTTCGCGCCAGGCGGACGGCCCGGCAGACACGCCGGATTCGGCGGTCTGTCATCCGGAAGCTTCAAACTCCCCGTCGGGAAGTCTGGAGCCACCGGCGGTCCCTGATGGAAGCCATCGGCTCGGACGGCAGCCAGGCTGACGACCTCGAGCAGGACCCGCTGGCACACCAGCCCAGCGGTGATGCTTCCGACGATTTCGCTGCCCTGGCAACCACCAAACGGGGCTGGGTGGGCAACGGCGCGCTCGCGGCGGTCATCATTGCTTCCGTAGCAGCCCTGCTCGGCCTGGCCGGCCTCTTCAGGGCAGACGCGGTGGCCGGCGGTGCCCTGATCCCCGTTTCCTCCGAGCTCGGCTCGCGCCGGTGACAGCTTCCTGGTGACCTCCGATGAGCGTACGGCCCGCCAGATCGCGGAGAAGCGTGAGGCTGCGGACCGCAACGCCCAGCTCGC